>JAUXHF010000207.1 GCA_030621685.1 Spirochaetota bacterium | reverse complement strand
AGCAGAAGTTTATTTGCCGTTTATTACTTTGTGCGTGAATATGAATGGTAGTGGTGTATGTATCTGAAAAAAAACTCTAGGAGTGCTAAGGCTTGCGAGCAGAAGTTTATTTGCCGTTTATTACTTTGTGCCTGAATATGAATGGTAGTGGTGTATGTATCTGAAAAAACTTCTAGGAACGCTAAGCTTGCGAGCAGAAGTTTATTTGCCGTTTATTACTTTGTGCCTGAATACGAATGGTAGTGGTGTATGTATCTGAAAAAAACTCTAGGAGTGCTAAGGCTTGCGAGCAGAAGTTTATTTGCCGTTTATTGCTTTGTGCCTGAATACGAATGGTAGTGGTGTGTGTATCTGGAAAAAAACTCTAGGCGTGCTAAGGCTTGTGCGCAGAAGTATCGAAAAAAATAAAGCAAGAGAGCAGCAGGATAGCCGGTAAAGTTCTTTTATGCTAAAAATAATCCGGAAAGCTAGCTTGCATAAGTTGCATAAGTTGCATAAATTGCATAATATGGGGAGTGAGCTAAGAAGCATGAATTAAGGGGCCTTGAAAAAATGCTCTTCTAGGAAAAAAACTCTAGCGGCGGCCTGTGTCTGCATGTCTTGAAAGTATCTTGATTGATCATGATTTACTACGGCTTGATAAAATTGATAAGCCAAATCAAAGTTAAGCAGCTGGCTGACTTTTTCAGTAATAAAGCCAATACGAAAAAAACTTGTTATTTCACGCTCGGCCATTTTGCCACTGGCCGCTTGCCCTTTCTGCCAAGAGGCCAAAGTTTCAGAGAACGCTGCTTTCTTGGCAGCCTCATCTGATGCTTGTGGCGTAGCGCTGGTCTCTGCTGGGCTTAGCAAAAAGAGGTTGCTCGCTGGTTTTTTTTGGCTAGCCAAAGCAGGGCTTTTTTGGCTCAGGTAGTTTTGGAAATTAGCTAAAGCCTCAGGGTAGTTTTGCATGCGAAACTGTATCTGGGCTAGCTCAAACAGGCTTTCAGCGTAGAGAGGAAAGTCTTGGAATTTTTTTTCTAGCAGCTTAAGAAAAGGAAGAGCTACTTCATCCATCCTTAAGCTGCTTAGCGTAGCTCCGTAGGCATAGAGCAGAATTCCTAGTTCATCTTTATCAGCAAAATCTTCTTGAGTGAAGCTTGCTGGGCTTATTTCTTGTTTGCTGGCATTGAGGACTTCCGCCTCACTCCTGTTACGAGTATTGTTGTTTAGAATTCTTTGCAGCGCTGCTTCTTCAATTTTAAGAAGAGAAGAAAGCTTCTTGTTTGCCGCCGAAGACAATGAATTTTGCCTAGACTCGCTTGTCTGTATTTCTGAGAAAACTTGAAAGAGCAGCATGCTAAAATAATAATCGGCGCTCTGGCCGTTCTGTAAAAACTCACTCTCTTTGCTGGCAATGCTTTCTAACACGGGTAATACTCTATCTGAATTTTTCGAAGATTTTTCTAAGAACGAGTTTGCTCCTTTGCTTATCCCTACAAAGAAAAAATCACGAATTGTTTTATAATCCTTATAGGCTTTGCGCTGCGAATCTTCAGTTTCGCCGCCGTCTAGATTAGCTTGAATATCTTGAGTTTCGCCATTGGAAGAAGAGGCAAGCTCTTCGGGGGATGCCTCTTCAATAACCAGCTGATACACAAAATAACTAGGTTCTAAAGTTTCAGCAATTCTATCGATGATAATTCGTGTTTTCCCGGCTTTTAAAGCACGAAAACGGATGGCAACGATGTATCCTTCGCTCTCGAAAGATAACGTTTTAATAAAGCTTGTATCAATTTCTGAAAGAACTAAAGCATGACTGAGATCCTCTAGGATGATCTGCAGGGAAAATACTTCTCCTTGTTTAATAGTTTTCTGCAAGGTTTTGGTGCTTAAAATGTTTTGCTCATCAGCTGTTTGTGCTTGTGCTATTAGGCTTAGGCCTGCTAGCGATAGTAAAATACTAAAACTAAGAAAACTAAGAAAACTAAGTGGAGCTAGCTTTTTTACTGTAAAGAGAAGGAGTTTCATGAATTTGCGGCCTTGGTCTTAAGGCTTTCTTTTAACGCTACAATATTTCCGATATTTTTGTAAAGCATCAAGTATAATTTTACTACAACTTACAATACTTCATCGTATAAAATATATCATGGCTTTTGCAAAGCATAGCGTTAGAAGTGGGCCTAGGGCGAAAATGAGCTTTGGGACTAAGCTGAAGCAAGAAACAAAGTTTAAACAAGGTTTTTTTAGAACACTTTTTAAATATGATATGCCAAAAAACCTAGGGGAGTGGGAATGAAAAAAAAGCCATCGGAAACATTCTTGGCTATGCCACAATCAAAAAAGAAGGCAATCATATATGATATCACTACAGATAGCGATGATCTGGATGTTTTTGAAAAAAGAATTCATGAAACTGAAAGGTTGTTGCAAACCTACGGCGCTGAAGTAAAGTTGAAAATACTTCATAGACGTGCCCATAGGGCTAGTCGGAGTTTTATTGGTTTTGCAACTTTGGAGAATCTTTTGGGGCAAGCTAAGCGCTTAGGGGCTAATCTCTTAGTGCTGGGCGACAGTGTCATACCTAGGCAAATTTACGCTGTAGAGCATTATATTGAAGAGTTTTGCCGCATCGAAAAATCCATTCCCAAAATAGAGGTTTGGGATAGGATAGGGCTTATCATTAGAATATTTAAGCAACATGCTAAAACGGCGGAGGCGAAATTACAAACAGACCTAGCTAGTCTTCGGTATTTTGGTCCTCGAATTTATGGCATGGGCGATGAGCTTAGCCAGCAAGCTGGGGGCATTGGCACGAGGGGCCTTGGCGAAACAAACACAGAGATTATGAAACGTCATTTGGCTGGACGAAAGAAACGTATTTTGCAGAAAATTGAGCAGCTAAGCAAAGCTAAGGCCATGCAACGTTCCAAAAGATCCTCGGCTGTGATGAAAAATATCGCTCTTATCGGCTATACCAATGCTGGCAAATCGATGCTTTTTAGTGCTTTGACAAAAAGGCCAGCCTTGATAGAAAACAAATTGTTTGCCACTTTAGATAGCTATACGCATAAAGTATATTTACCGAAGATTTGTCGGAACATTTTGCTTTCAGATACCATCGGATTTATTGAAAACCTTCCGCCATCATTATTAGATGCTTTCCGCTCTACTTTGGAAGAGACGATACAAGCTGACCTGTTGCTGCATGTTGTTGATTTGAGCAGCGAATACTTTATGAAAGAAATTCATGCCGTGAACGAGACTCTAAGCCAGCTTTCTTTAGACAATAAGCCGCGGCTTATTGTATTTAATAAAATGGATGCGCTTAACAAAAATGATTTACTTGTTAATGAGCATGTAAAAAATGCTTTATCGGGAAACGACTGCGTTTTCATTTCGGCGAAAAAACAGCAGAATCTGGATAAGCTTACTTCGAGTATCGTTGATATTCTTTACGGAGCAAGGCTTAGCCCAAGGCTGAAGTTAGTACCTAGCTTGCAGCAGGCTTAAATAAACCTTGCTTTGAATCGTGTGTTACAGCTGCCATGCCCTAGCAAGCATAGGCGCACACAGCATAGAGCAGAAGTTAGGATAGCAGCGCTGGCAGGTTATACGAAGCGAATTTGTTTTGATATATAGTAGTTAAAGGCTGGGGCTGGGGCTGGGCTGAGTTATACGCTTGCAGCTTATATTGCATGCTTAGTTACTTCCTTAGCGAGATAACGAGAAAAGAAACTTCCTTAGCGAGATAACGAGAAAGGAAACTTTCTTAGCGAGATAATGAGAAAGGAAACTTCCTTAGCGAGATAATGAGAAAGGAAACTTCCTTAGCGAGAAAGGAAACTTCCTTA
>JAUXHF010000290.1 GCA_030621685.1 Spirochaetota bacterium | reverse complement strand
GTGTTGCTAAAGCTTTGTAGGTAAAAAACATCTGCTTGCGGTACATCAAAATCGTTATAGTTTTTTGTTTGTATCCAAGGATACTCTGTCTTAAGTGTGGCTAAGACATCAGCTAAGGAGCTTGAAAACTCAAATTCCCGCCAGCCTGCTATCAATCTCTGGTTGTCTTCGGGAAAGGTTTTGAAAGAGACGTAGGCTTCACCAAGTTCACCTTGGAAAAAATCGACATTTTCAAAAATAAGAAATCCACCAGCGTCAGTTCCTCTAGCTTTGCTTAGCTCCTTATTGCTTTGCAAATCTTGTACTGTTTTCGCTTGAGCATGAAGCCATGATCCATGAAGAAACAAGCTAAGCATAGCAACGCAGCTAAAGAATAGTATTTTTGCTAATCCACGAAAGCTTTTTATTTTATTTCTTGGTGGTATTTCAAAGTTGAGCAACCCTAGCAACCATTTACATGCTGGATAGCAGACAGCTTTAGAAAAACACTTGGTAGGGCAACTATTTTTCTCATTCATTTTTTAATGTGGCTAAAAGTTTTTTCATATCGTTTTCAATATCTTTAATATAAACTATATCGGCATTGTATGCCTTTTTATTGACAACATAGTCTAAATAAACTTGCTCTAAATCTTTAAAAGATTTAGAGGCTAAGGGCAGAGCAGGGCTTGCTTGCTTTAAGATGCTTTTTGCATAGGCTATATAGTAGGCTACCTCAAGAAAAGAAAAGGGGGTGGCATATTGGCTATCCTCTAAAATAGCCAAAATATTATTAAAATTTTTGATAGCTTTGTCCACATAGAATTCCTGCATAGCATCGTTTTTCTCAAGTTTAGCTTTCCCAATATAGCTTCTACCCAAGTACCAAAGGCAGTATATATATTTAGGATATCGAGAGATAATATCCTCACCAAGTGTAATGGCATAATCGTATTGCTCACTTTCCGTACTGAAATTCAACAAGGCAGCCTCAGATTCCAATGTCGTATATTTCCCTTCTTTTGCTGAATGCTCAAGCAGAGAAAAAGATTTCAGAATTTTTTCTTTGACCGCATTCTCATCCAAATAGACATAAGAAAAATGCGCCTTCCAAAAATTATAGCTTCCTGTAGCATAGAGAACGTCTGTGATAGCAGGATTAAGTTTTCCAACTTTATTAATTCTGTTTAAGCCCCGAAGCCCGTCTGTGAAGGCCTTAATGTATTGCCCGTATTTGGCACTCTTAAGCCCACGAAACCCATAACTTGCGCCTAAGTAGAAAAAGGCCCAAGCATCATCCTTATTTTTCTCTATCAATGCTTTTGAGCGTTCTATCGACTCAGCCACTTCAGCGTTAAATTCTTCAACATAGTAGAAATTACGATAATCAGTCATTATCCAAAGTAGGGCCGCAGAGGTATAAAAATAACTTACCGGCGATTCGGAGTCAATTTCGCGAATTCCAAAAAAAGTTTTGTAGCTTTCACCGTACTCACCTTTGTGAATATAGTCTAGTCCCTCTAAAATAAGCATGTCAATTTTTTTCTCTTTGTCTGTTTCAGGATTCAAATCGTAAGCAAAAGCATGGCTGCCGAAAGCCATGCTTATAACAACAGCTAACAAGATGCCCCGGGCAGCAACTAGCAAGATGCGCCGGGCTCGATACAAAGAAAGTATCGCTTTATCCAAGATTTGATAGCCAGCAGAGCTGCCGATGCTAGGTTTCTTATAAAATTTATATTTTTTCATAACTTTTAGTAATTGATACTTAGCTAAACCTAAAAAGCAAGGAAAGAAACAAGGGTATAAGCAAGAGCCAAGAATCTAGACGTAAAGTATAACACATAGTAATAGTAATTACACTTACTCTGTCAAATTTAACATAAAATTAATTTAAACTTTTTTTAGCAAAACAAAGTGCCTTGTGAAAATGCCTATGCTTATATGCTACGCCTCTTTACTTTGCATGGCCGGCCTAAGCAGATGGCTCATCTTGTTCTTATCGTAATATATTTCTCTTAAGGTTTTATCTACTTGTTTTTGCCTCTTTTTTGGGGTATTTTTGCTTTCGATAAGCTTTCGAAAAGCATTCGATAACATACTGGTTTCAATGCGCTGGCATGCGCCTATTTTCTCAAGCTCGGGGGTGATTTCCTCAAAGTTAGTCATATGTGTTCCGTAGAGAACAGCCGCTTTA
>JAUXHF010000087.1 GCA_030621685.1 Spirochaetota bacterium | reverse complement strand
TTTGAGTTGCTTTGAGTTGCTTTGAGTTGCTTTGAGTTGCTTTGAGTTGCTTTGAGTTGCTTTGAGTTGCTTTGAGTTGCTTTGAGTTTGCTTTGAGTTTGCTTTGAGTTTGCTTTGAGTTTGCTTTGAGTTGCTTTGAGATGCTTTGAGATTGCGCTTTAAAATGAAGAGGCTGAAAACAAAAGTTTATTTTGTTCCCTGATAAATCCTTGGGTTAAGGTAGTCACGAAGCCAGTCACCAAGCACGTTAATACTGAGTATCAAGATGATAAGGAATAAACTTGGAATAATGGAAATCCACCAAGCGCCGCTTAGAACATATTCAAATCCTCGGCTGATTAAAGAGCCCAGAGAGGGCTGCGTGGGCGGCATGCCTAAGCCAAGAAAAGAGAGAGCGGCCTCACTGATTATTGCATTGGCTAATTGTATGGTAGCGATAACCAAAATAGGTGAAAGCAAGTTAGGGGTAATATGACGTAGCAAAATCAACCTAGGAGCTAGTCCTATAAGTTTAGCGGCGCTGACATAATCTTTTTTCTTCTCTACCAGCACGCCCGCACGTACGGTTCTAGCATACTGCGGCCATTCGGCCAGCCCAATTACGATGATGAGCATGTACAAGGCTATCTGATCGTAAAGCTCCTGTGAGAAAAAGTTTTTTATAATAGCAAGCGAGATAATAGCCAGCATCAGAGTAGAGAGCGAGAGCTGAATATCGGCAACACGCATAATAAAACTTTCCACTCTGCCACCAACATAGCCGGCGATGAGCCCCAGCCCCATGCCTAAAAATACTTGGATGAAAATGGCGGAAATGCTAATAATAAGTGAAAGCCGCATGCCATAGAGTATGGAACTCATCAGGTCACGTCCTTGAGAATCGGTGCCAAGCAAAAACCGGCTATCACCGCCTTCTTGCCATAGCGGAGGGAGCTCGGAATCAAGAATGTCGAAAGAGGCTAAATCGTAGGGGTTTTGCGGGGCTAATAAGGGTGATAAAAAAGCTAGGAGGACTAAGAATATAAACAGACCAGTGTTAAAGCTGGTTATTTTATCGCGTAACATGGCAGAAAGTAATTTTTTCATTCTTGTTCCTTAGGTGTTTTAGGCGGGCATGTTTTGAATGAGACTATTGATCTTTTAATTTCACGTTAGGGTTTACGAATGTGTAAAGCATATCTACCAAAGTATTGGTAGTAACGAAAATAAGACCGACAAAAATAATATACGAGACAATAAGCGGAATGTCGCTGCGGTTTACGGCCTCTAAAAACATAAAGCCCATGCCCGGCCATTGAAAAACACTTTCTGTTAAAATAGTATAACTGATCATGGTAGCAAACTGCACGCCACCAACAGAGAGAATAGGTAGCATGGCATTTTTCAAAGCATGCGAGAACAGGATGCGCCATTTATTTATACCACGGGCATAAGCGAAGCGGATATATTCCTGCTCGAGAACCTCACGCATTTCACTGCGAACAAGCCGAATGAAAAGCGGTAACATTATAGAAGAAAGGGCCGTGGCCGGCAAGATGATATGCAAGAAGCCATCGATGCTTAAAAAACTAGTTTGCCAAATAAAACCAACATCTAAGTCAACCACTTCGCCGCGACCAAAGGAATAGAATAGCCCTAAGTTTACAGGGAAAATATAGATGAGAAATATAGCCGTTAAGAATACGGGAATTGATATGCCAATGGCACTTAAGGTCATAACAAGGCGCATCAGCGGATGAAAAGGAAACACCGCTGCCAAAATACCTAGGGGAAAGGATATGAAAATAACTAGGAAAGAGGCTGCTAGGGTAAGCTCTAAAGTAGCCGGAAGATGCTGTAGAATAACGCTTACCACCGGTTCTTTGAAGAAATAAGAATTACCCAAATCGCCTTGCACCGCGTTTTTGATAAAACGTGTGTACTGCACTACGAAGGAATCGTTTAAGCCTAGCTTTTCGCGAAGGATTTCTTGTTCGGCGGTGCTAACAGAATCGCCTACTAGCTGGCGCACAGGGTCGCCTAGGCTGTCTTGGATAAAGAAGCCTATAAGACTGATAATTAACATGACTACTACGGCCTGCCCAAACCTTCGTAGTATAAAAGAGCCTATTTCCATGCTTACATCGTAATGCTTTTACATTTTTATATGTTCTCTGATGATAATTAACATGACCACTACGGCTTGCTCAAACTTTCGTAGTATAAAAGAGCCTAAGCTTATTTCCATGCTTACATCGTAATGCTTTTACATTTTTTGTTCTCTGATGAAACTTTCGCTCCTGCAGTATAGAAGCAGAAGCAGAAGCCGATAACTAAAAAAGGTTAGGCTAATAAGAGTTAAAAACTAAGAAATTCAAAAAGCAGAAAACTTAGTTTTTAGTTTTAAAAACCTAACCCTTTCAAAGTTATTTAATTACGAGATCGCCAATGTATGGAAAGTTTTGAACATTGAGAATTGGTTTAATCATGACATTGCGCTTAGAAGCCCAAGCTAGATTCTGCCAATGCAAAGGGATGAAGGCGGCGTCATTAAAAAGAAGAGTTTCAACTTCTTGTAAAACTTTCTTTCGTTCTGCTTCGTCAACAATGGTGCTGCTTCTTAAAACAAGTTCATCAACCTTAGGGTTTGAGTAGTTGCCACTATTGTATTGACCATAGCCGGTTTCTTTATCGGGAGTCATCAGCAAGAATTCAGTGAAGTTAGCCGAATCTTCGGTATCGGAATGCCAGCCAATCATCATGATGTCGGCCTCTCGTTTATCGAAAGCAGGCCAGTACTGGGCTTTCGGCACGGTCTTTAAGGACACTTTAATGTTGATTTTTGCGAGCATGCTGGCAACGGCTTCAGCAATTTTTTCATCATTGACATAGCGATTATTGGGCGCCATCATCGTAACAGAAAAACCTTCGGCGTAACCGGCTTCTTTCATTAAGGCCTTAGCTTTATTAAGGTTGAACCTTGGCTCTAAGTTTGAATTATGCCCTAAATATCCAGGAGGGCTTTGTTGGGCTGCCACACTGGCAAAGCCTTTCATGATTTTTGAGACTATCGCCTTATTGTTTACTGCATAAACAATAGCTTGGCGAACACGTTTGTCTTTAAATTCGTTTTTACGATTTTGATTAAGTTGGAAGGTGATAATCCTTGTACCGGCTAACTCAACAAGCGAAAGTTTTCTGTTCTTGCGAAGTTTAGCAAGGTCGGTGGGGGGAACGGGGGCGATGAAATCAACATCGCCAGAAAGTAGGGCGGCTACGCGAGTAGAGTTTTCGGCAATCGGCGTGAGAATGACTTCGCTGACATTGCCTTTTGAGGCTTTGTCCCAATATCCAGAAAATCTTGTGAACACTACTTTTACGCCTTGCTGCCTTGCCGTTATCGTAAAGGGGCCTGTGCCAGAAGCATTTCGTGAGGCATAAGTATTTGCCTCTTTGGCTACCATTCCTTTATCGCGTCCTTGGCTATCCTTTCCGGAGTAGAATTTGCTGTCCATCGGAAAGATATAGGTGGCCGTGTGCAAAACAAGCGGGTAACGTGCTTTTGTTTTCAGATCGATTGTGTAATCATCGATGATTTTAAGGTCTTCAAAATTCACGAAAATGCCTTTAAAATCGGGGCTTTCTTTTAGTCTGTTAAAGGTCCACTTTACATCTTTGGCTGTCATGGGGTTGCCAGAATGAAAAGTTACGTCACGTCTTAGGTAAAAACGCATAGTAAGAGGATCGATTCGCTGCCAACGTTCGGCTAGCCGTGCTTCAAATTTCAGATCTTGGGTCCATCGTAAGAGAGGATCAAAGACCATATGCGAGTATTGAAGTATGCCACCAGAAAGCTGCTCATGTGGATCTAAAGATATGGGATCTGCATCATAAGCCAGTTTTAATGTTTTTGACCATGCTAAGCTAGATAGCAAACTTACGCTTAGTAGTAAAACTACGGAAAGTCTGAGTAGCAAAGCCTTGGCATTTGTTTTTTTTGTATTTTTTTCCATCAAAAGCTCTCCTGATTGGATTTTTAAATTGAAATTACCATTCCATTATATCATAGAACCCTGTGAATTCTATGGGAGCTTGATTTTTTTTACATGATTTTTTGTTTATTCAAAAAATTTCTTGAGAAAGCCCAGACGAGCAAAAATCGGGACAAGCAGAAATAGAAAAAAAAGCAGGTCTGCTAAACTCCTCTCATAGAAATTTCAGCAGACCTGCGTATCCTCCACATCAACTTCTAAATCAATGAAATTATAAAATATCTGATTTGAAGAAGAAATGATATCCCCTAGCTCCCACCCAACCACCCTAGAGCTTTTGTTTCATATTTCAATATCGCTAGCTGTTTCTTTAGCAGGTTATATTATATTGATTTCATCACATTTCACCGAGGCAGGTAAAGCCCAGCGTACATGCCGGCTCCAAATGCTATTGGAAGCAAGATACCTAAGGCTATTGTCAAGGAATGATACAGTCGCTCTTGCCTTTGTTTTTTCTTAAGCTGTGCTAGGCTTGTATCCAGTAAAATATTACTTTCTTCTAAAGTTTTTAGCAGAATGGAGGTCTCGGTCTGAAGCTCATCTAGGCGAAAAAGCAGAAGTGGGTACAGCTGAAGTATTTTAATAAGCCGAAGCACTTCATCATCGCTTTCAAAGTTTATGGCATAGTAACCTGTGCCGGTCTGGCTGAAAGGCTGCGGGTACTGCTCTGTAACAAGCGCAGAGGCATGCGAAGTTAGCAGAATAGCGATGATAGCAAGTTTTTGCAGGCTTACTTTTCTAAAGGTTTCCAAGAAAAAACTCCATTTACTAATTTCCATTGATAATCATCTGTTTCTGTTTCTATTACTTTTTCGGCTTCTTTTATAAAGGTTTTTTGGCTTAGGGCTACTTTATCACGGACTTCCTTGCTTTGAAGCTCTAATGTTTTGCTGTCTTTTTCAAGCTCTTGAATGAACGCCTTATCGCGAGTGTAGCCTTGCCACCACTGGTAGCCAAGAAAGCCTAAAGCACTTACCAGCAAGAGCCTAATAAGCAAGGGTAAATAGCTTTGAATGTTTGTTTTTCGCATGATTTCTCCTTTCATACTTGAAGCCTAGCGGCTTACATTTTTTATTTTATTCTTTGTTTAACCTTCACTTGAAGGCGCTCTATTAGAATGAGGGGCATGACTTTGCTTAGAATTTCTGGCTTTTGTTTTAAATTCTCGTTTCCCTCGTTTTCATAGAGCAACCTAGTTTTTTCCGAAATTGATATTTTCTGGATACCCGTTTCAATGTTTTGAAGTTTAGAAAAAAATACCCAAGCTAAACTCCCTATGAGTAGGCTTATGGAGAGCAGCAACATGCTCAGAGCTAATAAAATTCTTTGTTCTTTTCTTGTCATAAAAGACTCCTTTGTGTGTGTTTTTATATGTTATCGATAATGAAGCCTAGTTTTTAGCTTGAGGGCTTCAAGAAAATGTGATAGCTTCTTGTTACGCTAACCTTGTCATGTTTGCGTATTTTCCGAAAAAGCTGGCTAATCTGATAGGTGTTTAATCCAAATTCTTCGATAAGCTCTTCTTTGCTTAAGATGAATTCGCCTCCATTTTCAACAATGGTAATGATCTTCGAAGACATTTCCGCAGAAATCTCTTGGTGCATGAGCTTGCTTTGCTCTTTTTCTGGGCTGGGCTTTTTTTCTTTCTTAAAACCTTTTTGGCATTCTTTCTTTATTTTGAATATCATAAGTTGCTCCTTATTGTTTTGTGATGATGCTTTAAGTTAAACATTTTTCTTTTATCCGCGATAAAATTTATATAATTAATTAAAGCTAACATTTTTCCTATTTTTTTTAGATATAGCTTTAAATTTGTTTAAATAATTGATATTCTAGGAGGAAATAATGAATACAAAAAACAAAAACCTTAGCAAAGAGCTTATCTTAGCTCCAGAAACTTTTGAAATACCGCTTCCGCATGGTTTTTTAGAGTTTTATTTAGATTACGAGGAGTATCTCTTGCAGATTTCTGAGCAGGAAGATGTTTTTTTGCGAAATGGCAAATTTCGCAAAGAAGCTTCTTTCGATAAGCCATCGCTGGCCTTAAAAAGTTTGTTTAAGGCTGAACATCAAAAAGGATTTGCTTTCCTTGATTCGAAGCAGGCGACACGGGGAGCTAAGCTTGACTACTTAGATTTCTTCGATAGTGTTATTGTCTTGTAAATATTAAGTTGACAAAAAAAAGGATAGAAAAGATATGGAAAAATTTGAAGAAGAGCCACGTTGCCGTTTTTGCTGCTATGGCGATGTTGTTGGGGGCTATGAGGATATTATTTTTCAAGAAATGAAAAATTGGGTTGAGGACGAGAAAGAAGCAGTTCTTTCTGCCTATGAAAAGGAGCTTTGTGAGCAGGAGGCGATTCGGCTGGCTGAAATTCTTGTAAACGATACGATTCCGACTGCCCTAGAAAAAATAACTCAGCAAATCTTCGGCGTAGATAATAATTATTGAGAGTACAGAATATTTTGAAATTTTACTTTTTAGGCTTAAAGCTAAAGTTGTGATATATGGATAAATAGCTAGCTTCTCGGGAAATAAGAGTTTTTCTGAAAGGCTATCAAGCCTAACACTTGAAGTTTTGCCTTTTAAAATAGCCTCGCCGCATGGCAGCATTGAAGCTCTCTTTTTTGAGGGGGGTATGATACCCCCCTCGCCCCCCAGCACATTACTCCTGCTAAATTCTCACTCTGCATTACGGCTACTCCGCCAGCAGATATCTCACCACAGCCTAAAATATCCTCTCTCCTTATAATATTTTCGTTCATTGATGCCAAGCTCTCTGGGCAGTTTTCCTTAATTTTTTTTTGTTCTTGCCTAAATAAGCAAGCATAAATTTGTTTAGAATTCAATTTTCGATAAAAAATTCTAAATTAGACAAAAAGCATGACAGAAACAGTTTTTTGAAATATTTTGAAAACATACTTTGTATATAAGCGTAGAAAAACAAAATTTTATACATGTGTATTTTAAAAATATATTTACTATTGAGGTGGAAAAATGAGTCGAGAAATAGAAAAACAAAGCCTAAAAACCTTAAAATTGACAGAGAGAAATCTAAGAAAATACAGATTACCGATGTACAAATTTTTATTGAATAGTTTTCTCATGACTTTGCTGATATTTGTGTTAGGTACTTGTTCGATCGTAGAACTGCGAAAGAGCCAAGCTGTCCAAGCGGGCATAAGTATTAGTGACGCTTTAGAGAGTAACTATATTTTTGATGATGAGAATGCTGAAGCGCCAAGCTTTACAATAAGCGGTACAGAGGCAGATGAAATAACAGATTCTGATATAGTCATGAAACTAATTGTGCCAGGTGATGAAAGTAATCCAATTTTTCTTAGCGAAGGTGATGGGCTTACGTATTCAAAAGAAGACGGTACTATCAGTCTTGATAAAGAAAAATTAAACGAATATATAGCAGCAGCTAATGCCGGGGGAGAGTACAGAATTGAAATTATTATTAAAGACCCAAGTGATGTATCGGCAAACCCGCGTAACTTGCTAGAAGAAAGCTTCGTGCTTACAATAGTGAATTTTACAGAGCTGGACATAACAGGGGAGGTTACAGTATATGACTATGACAGTGAATCTGCTGTAGTGCCGAGTTATAGGTTAAGCGGCTCAATTGAAGATTTAGTAAAAGCTGCTGATATAAATATGAAGCTGATAGCGGCAGATGATGATACTACAGAGCTTACAGTAAGCGATGATTTTACATATTTTGAAAGTGAAAAAGTTATACGGCTTGAAATACTTGCTTTGCGTGAGTTAATAGAAGCTAAAGGTGAAGGAGATTA
>JAUXHF010000165.1 GCA_030621685.1 Spirochaetota bacterium | reverse complement strand
CTTGTAATAATTTTCGTATCAAAACAAAAACACTTAACCAAAATGTTTAATCAAAATGGCAATAAAAATATCAATTAAAAAGGCAGAAGATTTACGGTCCTATTTAAAATACGGTTATTTAGGAGGATACATTGGCATATCTTCCAAAATAGACCAGAAGCACTGGATTGTGAGCAAAGTTTTACGCGGAGAGAAAATTGGTGCGCCTTCAGGTGGCCATATCAAAGTGCTAGAAATCCGGGAAGCAATTTGTAAAGAAATCGGCATAGAGCCGGGCGACATCGCCGAGTGGCGCGAGGAGAAGTGATGAAGCAGGATGAAGAACTAATATATGCTTTTAAGAGCTATATAGACAGAAAGCTAAAAGAACAAACTGAGGCGAGACTAGGCAGAAAACTTATGCCTAATGAAGTTTCAGAGTGCTGGAATGCTAGCGACAAACTCTGCGAAACTATTTCTCAAACAAAAATAAATGAAGTGGCAGACAAAATAACACAACGCCTAAAGGCTCTTAACGAAGTTCCCGCACTAGACGACTTACGGTAGCTAACTTGATTTCTATATCATCAAGTTTTTTCTCAGATGAATATTCTACATTTTTTATCTTGTCTATATCATCAGTGATTGTTTTTACATCTTTATTTAATTTTTCAAGATAATAGATCATTAAATCTAACTTTTCTTTTAATTGACTTTCCATAGAAACATTAACGGCTAAACAAAACTTAAACATTAAAATCGCCGAATGGCAAGAGGATGAAAAATGAAAGCAGAAGAAGAAAAAATTAAGAAAGTAGGAAGCGTTTTTAGTAGCCAAAAACAAATAAAAAACCTTGACATCAAAAAACTGCTCGGCAAAAAAAACTTGCTGAAAGTAAACAAAATATTTCTTTTTGTAGAAGGAATTGAACAAATCACGAGAGGAAAGGAACAATGAAAACAAACAGCTTAAAAAAAGAGAAGTATCAATTTACATTAGATCAGATGTGCGAGAAAATAATTACCATTGTTGAAAATGGCGGTGAGTTCATCTTAAGCAAAGAAGAGCTTATCGAAGAGTTTGGGATGAGTGCTTCTGAAATTGTAGAACTTTTTCAAAAGATAAAAAAAAGCAAAAAAGTCAAAGTATATAAAAGAAAGAATAAAAAGAATAGAAGCATGCATCAAAAAAATGAAGAGCGTAAAGAGAGTTTACTTTTCTGAAGAGACAAAAGAAAGAATGGGGGAGGCAAAAGAAATAATGGAGATGACAAAAGAAAGAATGGAGATGACAAAAGAAAGAATGCAGAAGAGTATAGAAATTATTAAAGAACATGAATACAAAGAAGTAAGCTATAAATTACCCGAAAACAGCAAGAAGGGAAAAGGCAAACTTACAAAAAAACAAGCTAATGAGATAATACAGAAATAAAAAGACGTTGAAGCCAAAATTAAAAAAATTAAGAAGAGGCAAAAATAGAGTTGCTTTTCTGAAAACTTGGTCAATAGATGGTCAATGAAAAACAAAAACAGCGGGAAACGCTGTAAAAATCAGGCTTTTTAGAGAGGTGTCATGGGGCTGAGAGGGTTCGAACCTCCGGCCACCGGTTTAGGAAACCGATGCTCTATCCAGCTGAGCTACAGCCCCGCGGTATTCAAAAGCATATAGCCTTGAATTTCCTACATTATAACATAAATAGCTTAGCTTCTGTGCTAGGCCAAGTTATCGAAGAAATATTGATAGCTGATAGCGTATAGTACACTATACTAGCCCTAGAAAAAAATGTTAATAAGAGCTTACTTTAGACAGAGAAATAATTAGAAACAATATGCAAAATTCAGAATACTTAGCAGCCCGAGAAAGCGATATGCAAAGCTACCATATTATAACCTATGGATGCCAGATGAACAAAAGCGATTCGGAGCGAATGGCGGGCATGTTAGAAAACATCGGTTTTTATAGTGTAGAAACATGGCAAGAAGCCAATCTTATTGTGGTGAATACCTGTTCCATTCGTGATAAAGCAGAGCGTAGAGTATTTGGCAAATTCCACGAGATGAACCATTTTCGGAAAAAACACAAGAAAGCCATGCGCTTTGTGATGAGTGGCTGCATGCCCCAACATGCGAAAAAGTTTATTTTGCAAGAGCTTCCCTTCATCGATTTTGTGCTGGGAGTAAACAACATGGAGGATTTGCCTAATTTGCTGATGCAAACAGGAAAGACCGAGGGGATTAGCTTAGAAGGGCAGCTACGAAAGTTAAGGATAAAACGCCGCCCTGCCGATGTGCAGAGCTTCGAAGAAAACCTTAGCGAGCAGCGTAGAGAGCCGGGCAAGCGAGCATGGGTATCCATTCAGTTCGGCTGTAATAAAGTTTGTAGTTTCTGCATAGTGCCATTCACGCGAGGTCGCGAGATATCCAGAAAAAAAGAATCGATTTTTTCAGAAATAGCCAGCCTTGAAAAAAAATACTCTGAAATAGTGCTGTTAGGCCAGAACGTTAACTCGTATGGGCAAACAATCTACGATGAGTATCGTTTCCACCATCTTTTAGAAGACATTGCTGTGAAATTCCCGTGGTTAAAAAAAATAGATTTTCTCACCTCGTATCCCAGCGATGTAACGAGCGAGCTTGTGCATACCATAGCCAGCTACGGCAACATAACAAAGGAAATCCATTTTCCGCTGCAGCATGGCGATGATGAAATACTGCGTCTTATGGAAAGAAAATATACGGTGAGCGAATACATTGAAAAAACGCAGCAACTTCGCTCAAGAATTCCTGGCGTGCGTATTGGCACGGACCTCATTGTGGGCTTTCCCGGAGAGAGCGAGCAGCATTTTAAAAACATGTTAGAAACACTAGATGTCATTCGCTTTGATTTTTTTAATACGGCAGCTTATTCCATTCGGCCTGGCACGAAGGCAGCGCGCATGAAAAACCAAGTAGACGAGCTTGTCAAAAAACAGCGGCTTCAAATTCTCAATAAGCATTTAAATAAAATACTGCAGGAAAAGCGGCAAGAACTTCAAGTTCTCGCCTAGAAAGCAGCAGGAATACAAAAAACAGCGGCTTCAAATTCTCAATAAGCATTTAAATAAAATACTGCAGGAAAAGCGGCAAGAACTTCAAGTCCTCGCCTAGAAAGCAGCAGGAATATCAAAGCCTGGCCTAGCCATTTTCTTAAAGGTATTGATATTCCATCTGTCAAAGAAAGTTTTTAAAAGTCTTCTTCAATATCTTCTAAGAGGACACCGGGGCCATCATCTGGAGCGGCGAATTGCTGATCATCGGAGCTTGGCAGCTGGGCCGCATCATCGGAGCTTGGTAGCTGGGCCGCATCATCGGGACTTACCAAATTAGTATTAGTATTCTCGCCTAGAGTTTCTATACTGCTTGGAATATTTGAAACAAGCGGGCGGATTCTGTCCAAGTAGGCTATGGTAAGTGGCTGGTTGGGCGATTGAGCTAAGGACTTGCTCCAATACAAAGCGGCGTTTTCTAATAAGTTTTGCTTGTAGTAGACAGAGCCTTTTATATTCAACATAAGAACGTTATCGGGTTGTATCCTTTCAACAACATTTAGGAGTTCTAAGGATGAGACGTAATTACCTTCGATAGCCAATTTTCTTGCCTGTAAAAGAAAGAGGTACAAGCTATCTTGAGTAATAAGATCTTGTTCTTCTGTGTTAAGATTAGAAAAATCTTCAAGGGAAAGATCAGAAATTTCGGGAGGAAGATCTGGCATTTTGGGGGGAGTTTCTGAAATGCCGGGGGAGGGATCTGTGACCTCATTTTGGGCAGGGGGAGTGCTTGTTTCGGATTGATTAATATCGTTTTTCACGTTGAGTAGCTTTAAGAGTTCTTCACGAGAAATCTTAAAGGTTATATTTTCATATATGACATCCCTACTTAGATTCAGGAAATTCAAAACATTAGCCGGATCCTGTGCCCATAAGGCCGGCCTGTTTATTTCTTGAAAGCTGCTATAAAAAAGCAGGAGTAAGGCTAGGGCGAAACAAGTAAATAGTATTTTTTTCATGATTTTATAAAAAATAGGGTATAAATAATTTAATAGTTTTTCTTATGGTTTTCATATGGCTAAGATTCGTGATGATAGTCACAAGGATTCAGGAGTAAAAGTTTTGGAATTTTCCGCGCATATTTTTGAAGTTTTACGCCTTTTACGCATTTACGTCTTTACGCTTTTATTATAGGGCATACAAAGAGTATAGAATATATATATAACACATTCTTGGTATAAGCTTAAAAAATTTTGTTTATATATACAGTTTCGCCATTCTAGGGGGTTTTTATACAGGTATATAGTTTTTAATAACGATAGAGTAAGCCTAGATAAGGTGAGAGAGATTTGAAACCGCCACCTTCTGCTAATGAAATAAAATCGACATCTACAAACAAATAAAAAGATTCTTTGATGAGAAAACTAATTCCTAAGGAGGCAATTGCAGTATTCACAAAAAGGGTATCGGGGTTTACGGGGTAGGCGGCTGAAACTAAAAAATCAAATCTTAAACCTAAACGGAAGACTAACAGCATGTCAAAGCCGCTATAATTTTTTTGAATAGAGCGAACGAGACTGATGTTGAATCTGGTGCCAACAAGGAAGGATGCCTTAAGCTGATTGACGAATTTGCCATTGTTAGGCTGACGGGTGTTAACGAGAGAAAAGCCTATGTCTATAAAAATCCCTACATCAAAGTAATTGGCTACATAGGTACCTATTAGGTTAGATAGGTAGGTAGTATATTCGTAATTTACAGCCTGAATGAAGCCGAATTCACCAAAAATCTGTCTTTCTCGAAAGAATACGGAGAATGTTTC
>JAUXHF010000187.1 GCA_030621685.1 Spirochaetota bacterium | reverse complement strand
CTGCAAAAAGTTTTAGGGAATAAAAAGACCATCAAAAAAACAAGATAACCGAGAAACAAAACTAGATGATAAAGTGCAAAGCAACTAAATAAGTAGCTAACTTAAGCGGGCTATGTATGCAGAAAGCAGAACATATCTTTTACTGCAAAAAGTTTTGGAGAATAAGAAGACCATGAAAAAACAAGATAACCGAGAAACAAAACTAGAAGATAAACTTAAAAACCTAATACAGACCAGCCAAAGTTTAGAAAAGCGCTATGGAGAGGGCATTCTCATGCAGCTTGGCAAAAAAGATTCTGCTAGAATTGAATCATTTTCTAGTGGCTCATTGCTTTTAGATGAGGCTTTAGGAGTAGGAGGCTATCCTCGAGGTAGGATTATAGAAATATACGGGCCAGAATCGTCAGGAAAAACGACCATGGCCTTACATGCCATCGCCGAGATGCAGAAAATAAATGGGCTCTGCGTGTTTATAGATGCCGAGCATGCCCTAGATGTGAGCTATGCTTCTGCTATTGGTGTGAATACTGACATGCTATATATATCGCAACCAGAAAACGGCGAGCAGGCCCTAGATATTGCCGATGAACTCATCTATAGCCATAGTGTTGACCTTATTGTGATAGACAGCGTCGCCGCCCTCGTGCCAAAGGCAGAAATTCAAGGCGACATGGGCGACCCGCAAGTGGCCTTACAAGCAAGACTGATGAGTCAGGCCATGCGTAAGATTACGGGAAGTTTATCGAAAAGCAAAACAACGATTATTTTCATCAATCAGCTACGCATGAAAGTTGGCTCTTTTTACGGCCCTCAAGAGACCACCACTGGTGGCATGGCCTTGAAGTTTTACTCTAGCATCCGTTTAGATGTACGGCGCGGTGAGATACTACGCAAAGGCGATAAGGATATCGGCAACAAAATAAAGCTTCGTGTCGTCAAAAACAAGGTTTCTCCGCCATTTCGTAAAGTCGAAACCACGCTTATCTACGGCAGCGGCGTATCTCGCATTCACGAGGTGATTGAGCTGGCTGTTCAGCATGCTATAATCAAGAAATCTGGCTCATGGTTTTCTTATGCCGACAGGCGACTTGCCCAAGGCGTCGATAATGTCAAAGATTTCCTGCTAAGCGAAACAAGCTTACTCAAAGAGATAGAGCAGAAAATATATGACAAGCTTCAGCTCATGAAATCCGAGAAGATAGCCGCTAATAAGAACTCAGATAAAAAGAAAATTTCTAGCCTCTCGCCGGCTACTTCTAAATCGAAGGATAATAAAAAGCCCGATTTCCTCAAAGGGCTTGATGATGTAACTGATGATTCGGCGGTCAATGAAAAGGTAGTTTTCTAGGCTTCATCGCTCACTAAGGCAAGGCTCTGTTCAGCTGGGGCTAGGGGGCAGGGGGCAGGGTTGCGGGCCCTGGTGGATGCTGCTGTTCAGCTAGGGCTAGGGGCAAGGGCAGCTAATCATCGGCCGGGGCTGCGGATTGCCTGGCTGGAGCTTAGAAAATTCTTTTTTCAGTAGTCTTATCAAAGAAGTGGGCACGCTCGGCTACAATTTGCATAAGAATCAGGCTACCCGGCTTTATAGCAGCAAGGCTCTCTTTAGTATCATCTACCGTAGAAAGTTTTGTTAAAAAAACCGATTTGTTAATAAGCGTGAAAACATGGCGCTCTGCCCCAGTGAACTCTACCGAGCGAACCTCAGATTGCACGCAAAGCTGCTTTTCTTCTGGCGAGCTTGGCATGGAAGGAACAATCCTGACATGTTCAGGACGTACGCCAAAAACTACCGTTTTCCCAAGATAGCCAGAAAGCTTCTTATAATACGGAGCTGATTTTGGAAGGGCGATAAAAGTCTTGCTTTGATTATGTGGCGCTAAGAAAAAGCCGATAGCAGCATCTTTTTCTTCAATCAGCACATCACTCATGTTCATGGAAGGCGAGCCGATAAATCCGGCAACAAACAAGTTTTCTGGATAAAAATACACATCTTCGGGTGAAGCAAACTGCTGCATGTAACCACGGTTCAGTATCAAAATTTTATCGGCTAACGTCATGGCTTCAGTTTGGTCGTGGGTTACATACAAAATGGTACGTTTCTCAGTTTGATGGAGAAGCTTAATTTCAAAACGCAGATCTAAGCGAAGTTTAGCATCTAAATTAGAAAGCGGCTCATCAAAAAGATAGATGGAAGGGTCTCGTGAAATGGCACGGCCCATGGCCACACGCTGGCGCTGGCCGCCAGACAGCTCGGCCGGTTTTCTGTTTAAGAGCATGCTTATTTGCAGGCGCGCGGCTACCTTTTCTACCTTTTCGCTAAGAGCCTGCTTATCAAAAGCCTTATTTTTAAGGCCAAAAGCAATGTTTTCAGCTACCGTCATGTTGGGATACAAAGCATAAGATTGAAACACCATAGCAATATTGCGTTCTCTGGGCGTAGCATTCATTACATTTTGGCCCTGAATATAAACATCTCCGCTACTGGGTTTTTCAAGCCCGGCAACAATATTTAATAAGGTTGATTTGCCACAGCCAGAGGGTCCTAAAATTACGAGAAATCCGCCCTCCTCCACAGCTAAGGATATTTTTTTTATAACCTCTATTTTGCCAAAGTTTTTACTAAGGTTTTCTATTTTCAATCCTTCTTTCATAATGGCCTACTTTCCATACTCTTTCATTCTTTTTCTTTTTTCAAATAGCTAGCTAAATATTAAGCTAAAAATATAAAGCCAAATCCAAGCAACGTAAAATCTTGTGCCTGCCTGCTTTCAAGCCCCTGTTCAAACAAGAGTTCCTGGGTATGCTCAGCATGCCGATATACAGTAGTTTCTGAAGAAAAATTGAAGATACAATCTATTTTTTCCTCGTGGAGTTTTCTGCGCAATACCAATACTTTCGCAGCAGCGCGAAGAACCTGCATATCGCCAGTTTTCAAACAGGCTCTATTTTTGCGCCATGCCAGAAATTGGCGAGTAAAATGTAAAACAGAATTCTCATTCTTTTCTTGAGCATCCCCAGCATGCTTAGCATGCGGCAAGTAGCTGGGAAGCCATGTTTTCTTGGCTTTCGAAAAGCCTACATGCTGCTGTTTTGAATTCCATGGAAAGGGCGTCCGGCAGCCATCACGACCCTTATATTCGGGGTAGAAATAAATCCCAAAAGGATCTTGCATGTCTTGGGGAGCCACTTCAGCCTCAGCCAAGCCAAGCTCTTCACCTTGATAAATACATATCATGCCTTGAATACTGGCAAGCAAGGCCAATATCAATTTCGAGAATTCACCTTGTTTAAAAGCTAGCTTTGTTTCTTCATTTTTCTGCAAATCATCGAAAACAATAGCGCCCCAGCGGCTTAAGGAACGCATAACATCATGATTTGAAAAAGACCAGCATATCCAGCTTTTTCCTTGCGCAAGAGCTATGAATTTCTCCAAAGTATGCTTAAAATGCTCTACCGAAAACTTGTGTTGCAAGAAATCAAAGCCATAACAAGTATGTAACCGAGGCCTATGTTCTTTTGAAGTGCAAGTATATTTTGAAATAATTTCTAAGCCAATTTGGTCATCGCCCACTTCACCAATAGTAGTAATATCTCCATACTCATCCATAATCTCTCGCATATCCTCTAAAAACGAGAGCATTTCTGGCCTGTTCTTATCGTAAAGATGCCGCTGAAAAGCATAGGGATTAAAACCATTAGACGCCAATAACCCCAACCCCAAGCCTTCAGAAAGAGGCGGATTATTACGAAGCTTTGCATCGTGATAGTAGAAATTCACGGTATCCAGGCGAAAGCCATCTACTTTCCGCTGTAGCCAAAAACGAAGAACATCCAGCAAGGCCGCTCTTACGGCAGGGCAATGAAAATTGAGATGTGGCTGCTCTGGAACAAAGGTGTGCATGTAATACTGCGCTCGCCTGGCCTCCCAGCGCCATGCCTGTCCGCCGAATATGGAAAGCCAGTTATTGGGCGCTGAGCCATCGGCTTTGGCATCTGCCCAAATGAACCAGTCATTCTTCGGGTTCTCTCTATCAAGCCGGCTTTCTTGAAACCAAGGATGCTTATCTGATGTATGGGCATACACTTGGTCGATGATCACCTTAAGGCCATTCTCATGCGCCAGCCTCACAAGTTCATCAAAATCACTGAGGCTGCCAAAGCGACTGTCAACATTCTTATAATCACTGACATCGTAACCAAAGTCTTTTAACGGCGTTGTGAAGAAAGGTGAGAGCCAAATAGCATCTACATTCAAAGAAAGTATATATGGAAGTTTAGCGATAATACCTTGTAT
>JAUXHF010000256.1 GCA_030621685.1 Spirochaetota bacterium | reverse complement strand
CGCTGCTAGCAGCCTAATTTTAGTCTCTGCCAATTCTTGGATAACACGAGATATTTTCCTTTGATTTAAATTCCTTATTTCGCTATTCAAGTATTCCGTAATAAAACTACTAAGATAGTTCGCCTTAAGATAGCTTCCCCAATAAGCCACCAAGGCATAGCCTGCAGAATGCGATTTATTAAAGCCGTATCCGCCAAAGGCTTGCACCACTTCATCGTAAACAAAAACGGCATCGCTTTCATCATATTCCAATTTCTTAGCGCCCTCGAGGAATTTGACGCGAAGCTGCACAATTTGGTTCTTATTTTTCTTGCCCATGGCCTGGCGCACTTCATCGGCCTCTGAAAGCGTAAACCCGGCAAACACTCGACATATTTCCATTATCTGCTCTTGATAAATAGGAATGTACTGACTCGCTTTTAAAATATCTTTCATGAAAGAAAACTTCCGACAAATTTTTTCTAATTTCTCGAATTTCTTCTGGTCTTCATGTACTTTGAAAATTGGCGTTCTCTTGTTTTTTTTGGCAATGAACACGGGTATCCAAGAAAGCGGCCCCGGCCTATACAAAGCATTCATGGCAATAAGATCTTCTAGGCAGCTGGGTTGTAAGTCTCGTAAGTAGCGGGTCATCCCATCGCTTTCAAACTGGAAAATGCCTAAGGTCATTTCTTTTTTAAAAAGTTTGAAAGTATTTTCATCATCAAGGGCCAGGCTTTCTAAATTTATTTCGTCTCCCTTGCTCCTGCGGATTCTCTCGATAACTTGCTGCAAAAGGTTAAGCATGCGCAATCCCAAAAAGTCCATTTTCAGTAAGCCACAATGAGACTCTAAAACATGCCCATCGAACTGTGATATCACCGCGCCATCATCATTTTTCGATAAGGGAATATACTGCTGCACCGGCTTATCAGACATGATAATACCTGCAGCATGAATACCTGTCTGGCGAATCAAGTTTTCCAGCTTCAAGGCATGCTTATAGATTTCAAGCATTGTATTGCTGGCGTTAATTTGGTTTCTAAAGTCAACATTTTCTTCATACACCGCCTGAAGCAAGCTTCGTTTGCTTCCATCGGCTCGGGTTTTTGATGGTCCTTGTGCTTCCAAAGAAGGAATAAGTAAAGAAAGTTTATTGGCCGATTGAAAGTCCATTGAAAAAACACGGGCGACATCTTTAAACACCGCCTTCGCTTTGAGCTTTGCATAGGTAATAATCTGACAAGAGTTCTCAGCGCCGTAACGTTCTTTGACATACTGAAAAACTTCATCACGCCGATTATCTTGGAAATCTATATCAATATCTGGCATGGATACACGCCCGGGGTTAAGAAAACGTTCAAAAATAAGATCATAATCTATTGGGTCTACCCCGGTAATGCCAAGAACGTAGGCCGTAAGCGAGCCTACCACCGAACCACGCCCCGGGCCTACAAAAATATGTTTGCTTTTCGCATGCCCTATAATATCAGCTACGATAAGAAAATATGAGGCGAAGCCCATCGATGTAATGATTTTCAGCTCATGTTCTAAGCGGTCTTCATGCAGAGGGCTTTCCTTAGCGCCAAGTTTTTTCTTAAGACCAAGGCTGGCTTTTTCATGCAAAAGTTCATTGACATCAACGCCATCGGCTACGGGAAAGCTTGGCATATGAAAATTCTTATCGATGATAGTTGTGTTACAGCGTTCATTAATTCTAAGCGTATTCTTCAGCGCCTCGGGGACATGCATAAACGAGGCGCTTATCTCTTCTATCGATTTGAAATGATATTCCATGCCTTCTAGCTGCCGCCGCTGGCCTTTGGCAAAACCTGCCTCTTGGTCTATTGTGAAGCCATCGCGAATGCAGAGCATCACCTCATGGCTAAAGCCATCATCGTGCTCAAGGTAATAAACTTGGTTGGTTGCCACCAGAGCCATGTCTAGTTTTTTCGCCAACTGCATAGTTTTATTATTGACATCGTTATATAAGGGACTTTGGTGATCTTGCAACTCAAGGAAGACTTGTTCTTTTCCAAAAACTCCCCTATATTTCTCTGCTAAAGCTGTGGCTTCTTGTTCTTGCCCCAGGGCTAAGCTTTGAAACAATTCGCTCTCAAATCCCCCCGAGAGTACAATTAGTCCTTCTTTATGGCTTTGCAGGTCATCAAATTCCAGCATGGGAAGGCTGTTTGACATTTTCTGAAAAGACAGCGTAGAAAGGTTTTTAAGATTCTTATAGCCTTCTTGAGTCTCGGCTAGCAGCACCAGCCTGTAGACGTTTTCTGGCATATGCAGATAGTTATTAAAGAGATTTCTATTGCTAGGTTCAAAAGAATTCTTTTTAGATTGGCTAGCCTTGCCGCCTATTTTTCTGATATAAAATTCTGACCCAATTATCGGGTTAATGTTTTCTTTTTTGGCTAGCGAAACAAACTCCATAGCCCCATACATGTTCCCTATATCGGTAAGTGCCATGCCGGGCATGCGCATGTTCTTACATTTTGAAACAAGCTTAGAAACACTTGCCAGTGACGATAAACAAGAGTAGTCCGAGTGGACATGAAGGTGAACAAATTCAGCCATTTTTCAAATTCCTTATTACTTTTTATTAAATTAGGGCCTTAAATTTTATACCTTATATTCTAGCTTTTAGTTTTTCATGCAAGCGTAAATAAATTTTCCGAAAGCCTCTTTGTTCATGAAAAGTATATTTTTAAGCTAATTTCCTTTTTCCTTAACTCTAA
>JAUXHF010000041.1 GCA_030621685.1 Spirochaetota bacterium | reverse complement strand
TAAAAGTTTAGCTGGGCTTTGGTAAAAGTTTTAGTTCTGTAATTTGAATAGCTGCCTGGGTGATTGTAATAAAAGTTTAGCTGGGCTTTGGTAAAAGTTTTAGTTCTGTAATTCTGAATAGCTGCCTGGGTGATGGTGATAAAAGTTTAGCTGGGCTTTGGTAAAGGTTTTAGTTCTGTAATTCTGAATAGCTGCCTGGGTGATGGTGATAAAAGTTGGTGATAAAAGTTTAGCTGGGCTTTGGTAAAGGTTTTAGTTCTGTAATTCTGAATACTGGCATAGGTGATTGTGATAACTTATATGTATTTTTCACAGCTAGGCAAGAAAAGAAAGAGAAGAGAATCCTTGCTCACTATGCAAGAGTAGGCTAATTTTTTCACGGGCACGGCGAAGTAAAGATTCGGCGGCACGTTCACTTATCTGCATAACCATAGCTGTTTTTTTTAAAGAGTGCTTTTCAAAAACAAACAAGGTCAGTACGGTACGGTGATGATCTGAAAGCTTGTGCAGGCAGCGTTCTAAAATCTGAAGATGTTTTTTTTCTTCATCTTTTTTTTCTAGGGTGGTAGCCGGATTATTGCTTGTGTCAACTATAGATTCTGGTAGCTCATAGGTTTGTTTGCGTTTTTGTTTACGCAACCTGTCAAGACATAAGTTCACGGTTACGCGGTAAAGCCATGTGGATATTTTAGCTTCCTCGCGCCAAGAGCTAGCCTGCCGCCAAAGCCTAAGAAAGGCCTCTTGAGAGACATCTTGGGATTCTTGTTCATCGCGCAGAAACCGATACGCCAACGATACAGAAGCGCGTAAGTGTTGTTCTACTACCTCGTGCATAGCTAAGGCATCGCCAGCAGCTACTCGCCCCATTATTATAGCCGAATTTCTTCTTTCTTCTGCTACAGAGCTTGTTGATTTATCTTTCAAGAATTTTGTCATATTCTCTTTAGCTTTGACATGGCCTTCAGTATCATCAGCTGGCAGGTTATGGGCTATCAAGCTTGAATCTCCTTTACATGATTTCCCAATTAAGGGTTTTTCTTGAACGCATTCTTTTTTTCTCATTTCGGGAAATATATACCGGAAAAAAGCCTAGCAATTCTAAAAAATTTTAGAAAAATTTCATATCAGCCTTAAATATCAGCAAAAAAGAATTCTTGTAAGAACTACTGTAAAATTATAATGCTAGCTTTTTTTAATATAAACGATGGAGCGCTGAAAATCTGTCTTAGTTAGAGGAAGTTGGCCTGATTTTAAGAAAAATTTTCACGGCTTTTTATAAGCTCTAAGCATGCAGAATTCTCTTGAAACGCCAGTAGCAGGGCTGGCCAGCTTGAAAGGGTACAAGTCTATCCTTTTCGTTCTTGCCAAAACAATAGAAATTCGGAATATATTCTGCCCTATCATGCTTTTCAACAAGAAGAAAACTCTTGTTGGGAGCAAGTTTATAGTGAGCCTCTCCGTTGGTAACAAGAAAAGCCTTTAACCTTTGAAGCCTAACCTTTCTTTTTGAAAGTGAATTTTTGGGGGAATCAGCGTCTATTTCAAAAAGTTTCAGCAAATTTTCGATAATAACAGGCATCGTGAATAGCCCAGCACAGCCAACCGCCGCTTCCTTAGCATACATAGGGTGAGGCGCACTGTCACTGCCGAAAAAAAAATTCTCATGCCCCAAGCGTGCATAGGCCAGTAAGGCTTGCCTATCCTCTTCTCGTTTAACAATGGGCTTGCAATAAAAATGCGGACGTATTCCCGTGCCTAGCAAATCATTTCGTGTCAGCAAAAGATGATGCAAGGTAAGAGTAGCTTTTAGCCGCTGCGTACGCTGGCTATTCTGGCTATTCTGGTTACCCTCGTTTTGCTGCGAGCATGCCTGAAGCGCCAGAGCTGGGCTTTGCATGGAGGCAACAAAATCGGCCGCTTTTTTGCTAGAAACATGCTCTAAGGTAATACGCAGCTTAGGATATTTCTGCATAAGAGGCAAGAGCGTAGTATCTAAAAAATGCTGCTCTCTATCGAAAACATCCACGCTGCCTCCGCTTTCTCCGTGAACCAGTAAAGGCATATCAAATTCTTCCATAGCCGCCAAAGCAGCCGCTACCCGAGTATACTGCCTTATGCCACTAGCTGCATTCGTAGTTACTCCTTCTGGGTAGTATTTAAAGCCTATTATCGCTGGTTCTTTGGCGGCTTTCTGCACTTCTTCATAACTAGTGTTTTCTGTAAGATATAAGGCCATGAGCGGCGAAAATAGCGGCGAAGATTCCGGAGAATCTGCCTCGGCAGGTTTCTTTTCACTAATCGCCTGCCAAATAGTTTCAATGTTTTGCTTATACAGCAAAGCCTCTGCTACCGTGGCAACTGGCTTTAGAAGGTTGGGCATAACAATGGCCCGTTCAAACACTTCTGCCGTATGCTTTAAGGCCAGCGGCAAAATAGCCCCCTCTCGCAGATGAACATGGAAATCGTTGGGCGCAGGAAGTATTATTTTTCTTAGCGACTCTTCCATAATTTCAGACTCTTGCTTTCAGAAAGTTTTTCCTTGTTTTTTCGCAGTTTTCAAGGAAAATTAGCTTATTTTTGCTTACTTATTTTTATAAATTTTTCGCAAATAAAAAATTTATACTTTCATGTTATATCCTAATGTATTATATTATATAAGATAAAATAAAAAACAAGCCACCCATGATTGGCTTTATGCCAGCGTGAAAGACATTTTACTCTCGTTTTAATATGCATAACATTCCATACAAATTTTTTAACTATGTTCCAACTAAAAAATAAACCGTTAACCCTACTTAGCATCATTATTTTAACTATTTTTATGCTGCCGTCTCTGTATGCAGAGGCTTATTTCCATAAAGACTATAGCATAGAGCTTGAGCAATACCTTTCTTTAGTAGATAAAGAAAATGGCTTAGAAGACATAAATGTCCAAGATAAAATCAAGAACGTTTTTAAACTAGTACCTCTTTACACCAACGCTATTTTCACCATAAGCGTACCCGATAAAGTATTAGATATGATGTTTGAAGATATTGGCTACACCATTGATAAGGCAAACCTCTATGGCAAAAGCATATATACCTACGAAAGAGTAAATCCAAAATGGTACAAAATTGAAGAGCCGCCAAAAGTAACGGCAGATATTTATGTTATCCATTCAGACACAAATGAGAATAGGTTTGTTTTCCTAGTAGAAGGTGATTACAAAGCGAAACCCACCCTTACCGGCAGAATGCTAGTAGAGATAACCTATCGTGAAATAAATGGCTTCCAATACTTAAATGTCCATTCTTACGTTGTGCTAACCAATAAATTTTTATGGAAAATGGCTAGGCTGTTCAGTGCCTTTCCTTCATTTAGAAAGTATATTAATAAAACTATAGATCAGAATATCCGCTACTCTATCCGGCTCGGGAAAATTACAGCTGCCAAAATTTATATTCGAGAATTTTAAGCCTCTTTCTTCATCCATCTGCTAGCCCTAGCCTTAGCCTTTAGCTTCCCCCTAGCCTTAGCCTTTAGCTTCCCCCTGCCCCGGCCCTGCTTCTTCAAGCGGGGGGCGTCTTTTTCGCAAAAGAGCTACCCGTATACAAAAAAACATCAGTGCGCTTAGCCCCACAGAGCTTAGCAACAAATTCCAAGCACTAAAATTCAAACTACGGCTATAGATTTGGAAAAAACCTATTCCAAAAATGAAAACTACCAAGGCCAGCACCAAAGCCAATACAGGAGATGACGATTTCGCCTGCAAGGACACTTGCTCTTGAAAACCTAGATTTTCAATGGCAGCAGAGCCATCTTCAGAAGAAGATGGCTTTTTGTAGCCCAGGCCATCCGCGAGTTCTAAAAAAGTTACTCGATAGGCTTCTTCGCTTGTCTGCTGTGAAAGCAAAGCATAGGCAGTGTTAATAAAGGCCGTGTTTTTGGCAGCCGTAGCTTCATCTTCTTCAGAAGTAAAGGCCGCCGATGCTGAAAAGTTTGTAAAATCTTCGTTAGTGGCATTCGTCCATTCTGCTAACTCAGGAGTATCTTTTATCGGCTGCTGCTCTTGCTTAGCACCTGCAACATTTGCCAAGCTATCAGGGTGATGTCGTTTGGCTAGCAAGCGGTAGGCTGCTTTCAAAGAGCTTTTGAACTCTTGGTAAGAAGCCAGCACCTCGGCCTCGAAAGCTAGAACGTCTCCCTCTGCTGCCCCTTGCCCTTGCGGTTGTGGCGGCGGCTCCAGCAAGAAGAGTTTGTAAAAATCGTAAAAAGGCTCTAAAACATAGCCACATTTGGCGCAGTACCTATTGCCAGCTTCCAAGCTAAACGCAGAACATGTTTCTCGTGCACATAGCGAAGCCATAAAAACATGATCCCAAAGATAGGGAGAAATCCTAGCCTGCTCATCTTCAGCTCTGTAAAATTTTTCTTCCATGAATATTCTTCCTACTTATAAAAGAACGGCATCTCGCCCCTTTTACTAAATAAAGTTTATAGTATCTGTATGTTCCCAAAGATAAAGAGAAATACGATTATGGTTAGGGCATGCCTTAAAAAATATGAAAGACATGTTTTTGCTAAGACCTAAACTAAAATGCTTTCATGACCAGCTCCAGAATCGTGAACGAAAAGACATGTTCCTTGGCTAAGGGTATTGAAATTCTGCATGGTTTTTTTGCTGACCGTAACACTGCTGCCAAGCCCAAAAATATGCAAGGCCCCGCTCTTTTGCTCGGCAATATGCTTCGTCAAGCTGGTTTTCTCCACTTGAACGGAAACATGCTTGCCAAGTCGCGCTATCAACATGAATTCATGCAAATACTGCTTTGCTTGCTGCGCCGCTAAATCGCTTTGCACCACACATGCTAGCGTTAAAGGTAGCTGGAGGTTTTCTTTTAGCTTATAGGCCAGCAAGGCCGAGAAATCGACATTTGAAAGCTGTAATGAAAATTCCCAGCTAGGCGATTGGTCGCGTATCCATAAAATAAGACCTGTGTATTTCTTTAACAAGAGCTGGCGCCGGCCTTTAAGTTTCGGTTTCGCCAAAAAAATAAGCGATATTTTCGCCTCCAGACTTGCCTTCGTAATACGCTGTAGCCAATGTTGACTGATATCCTCTAAGCAAATAAATAATCCATTAGGCGAGAATAAGGCTAGACGGCTCTCTAAAAAAGAAAGAACCAAGCAGGCATATTCGCCTAAGTTTTTGGCAGGCGACTGGCTGATAAGCACCGGCACTCCCCGCCGGCGAAATCGGCGAAGCATGCCCCTTGAAACAGTTTTATCCTTTTCTTCTTTTTCATGGCTCTGCCTATCCTCGTTTAAGACCATAAGACAAAGCGAACCCTGAGGTTTTACGAGGCCACTTAAGAGATTGGAAAGCCCTTGTACACTCTTAGCTTCAAGCAGCAATACTAACAGATCTGGTTTCCAAATGCGCTTATTTTGGATACCCCCGCTACGCTCGGCTCGCCTAGCAAAATTTTCAGCAATGCTTACAAAAAGGCCGCTTTGCACCGTTTCCCAAGGCGTAGAGACTTTTTTCAAACCAAGGTAGCTATACAGCATAATAACAAAGGTCAAAGAAAGAAATCCTGCTATGGCGGAAATAACAAACATAGCAAACAAAGAAAGTAGGCTGCCAACAATGGGAACAAATTTTGGAATTCTAAGCTCCGGACGAAAACTTACCAAGTTTAGCTGCTGCTCTATAGCCAAAACGGTGTTAATGATAAAGTAAATAATAATAAAAAACTGTGTTACGAAGGGGGCAATGGCATTGACATCGCCAAAGATAAGCAAAATAAACAGCGTTAGCAATAAGGTAAAAAGCGTAGCATTGCGTGGCTCCCCTCTATTTAGCTTACAAAAGAAATTGGAGAAGGGAACAATATTATAGCTGCCTAAGGCCTGAAGCACCCGCGGAGCCGCCGCCAATGAAGAAAGAGCGGCAATAAAACAAGCAGCTAAAATACCCAGTAGCACTAACTCGGGAAACAAGGCTCTGTCTACCGAAAGCGTGAAATTTGTTTGAAGCTCTTGGCTGCTGCCCATGAAAGCATACCAGCATGCAAAAAGAATATAGACCACACAGGCTGTAGCCCATGCAGCTAACGTGCCTCTGGGAATGCTTACTCTTGGGTTTTTCAAATTAGCAGACATTGAAGATCCCACAAGAATTCCGCTTACACCGGGGAAGAAAACAGCAAATATCGCCCAATATCCCAGTCCTGAACTGGCTGAATTTGAGAAATCTTGCCACAATATCGGATTCTCCTCTATTATACCCAAGCGAAAGGGGCCTAGCAAAATAGAAAGCAAAGCAGCGATAACCACAAACATAACAACAACCTGCACACGGAAAATAAACCTTGTTCCCAGCAGAGAAATAGCCGCCGTTCCAGCAAAGGCTATAAGTAAGACCAACAGTTTTTCATGCTCTGGAAAAATATATAACCAGCCCTCCGAGAATCCGAAGAGAAACAAGGCTGTAGCTAAGCCTTGAGCCAAATAAAGCGGCACGCCCATAGAACCGCCTATCTGCAAGCCCAAGCTATGACTAACTAAAGAGAAAACTCCGCCTGCTCCTATGCGGCTGTTCGTGACGATGGAAGACATGGAAAGAGCCGTGCTGCCCGTAATAGCAAAAGCAAAAATAATAATGCTAATAGCGCCAAACAATCCGGCATGGCCTACCACCCAACCCTCCCGAAGATAAGGGATAATGCCCAGCAAGGTGAGAATGGTTGGTCTGAAAACACCTTGATACGTCGAGAATAAACGTTTATCCTCCATCGTATTTATTTCGCCACCTGTCTGCTTTCGAAATTTTTCGCGAAAGCCTGTATGTATATCCATCAAAAAAAAGAGTTCTATCAGTTTAACAGGCTGCTGCCACTCAAAAGAAGCCTTGCCTTTCTGGCATTATCAAAAGCTGTCCTCATAACTTTCACAATTTACCAAAATACCAAAACTCTGCTGAAATTTTTATATGCAAATCCTAAGACATTCTCGCTGAAAACAACTACGGAAATCCTTAAAATTTACCTTGAAAGTTTATAGGCCCAATACAAAGATTCAATGCAAGACTCAAAAGAAGCCTTGCCCTTTCCGGCAATATCAAAGGCCGTTCCATGGTCTGGCGAAGTTCTTATGCAAGGCAAGCCCAAACTTAGGTTCACCGCTTTTTGTCCCAAAAGCGTTTTCACAGGAATAAGCGCCTGGTCGTGATAGCACGCTAACACCGTGCGAAAGGCTTTTCCCTTACCTACTTTTTGAAAGGCTGTGTCCGCAGAGACAGGACCCGCGATGGCATAGCCTCGGTCTTGCCAAGTTTTAATAACAGCGCTCATCATAAGCTCTTCATGGCCAAGCTTCCCGCCCTCGCCGGCATGGGGGTTTAAGCCTAAGGTTAAAAGCGGTTTTTTATCTTTCATAAGCCTCTGTAAACAAAGCGCATGCTGCAGTTTTCGATGGTACATTTTTTTGCTAAACGCATAGGCAACATCCCTAAGAGCTAGGTGAGTGGTGGCTAGCAAAACCGAAAATTCCGAAGAAACAAAGGTCATGGAAACCTCGCCAGAAAGAAAGGGAAAAGGCTCATTAGCTTTAGCTTTAGCTTTAGTTTTAGCGAATAAAAAAGTCTCTGGTCTTAACTCTTTTTGCAGGTAGCTGGTATGATCTTGAAACCCCCGCCTGGCCTTAGCTGCCCAGTATTTTGAGAGAGGCGCCGTAACAAGGGCATGGTAGCTAGCTTGCCGAAGTCCCCAAATGGCTAAATCTAAGGAGCGCATGGCAAGCGTTCCGCTAGCCCGGCTTCCGTAACCTAAGCGAACATCTTCCATGCAGATATTTTCCGTATTCACTTTGCTTAGCTTCTTGATATCCCAAGCAGCCCTGCCTTCTGCTGTTTGCTCAGTAAACAGCAGCGTTTGCTTTTGCAATTGAACAAACTTATATTCGCTTGGAAGAACATCACGGCCAGCGGCAGAGTGGCTCATTTTCTTTGATGCCTCCTTAGCCCATTGAATTGAGATTTTTAAACCAAGCTGCTTAGCATGGACATGAAAACTCTGTTCATAGCCGATAAGCCAAAATTCGACTTTCTTCACATGCCATAGTTTAGCAAGTGCCGTTCCATGCTCTGTTTTGGCACAAGCCAAAGCCATTTTCTGTAGCCTCGGCGTATATTCTTTAAGCGAGGCCCCCTGCTCTAAAGCCGAAAGTACCCAAAGCCCTGCCATGCTTTTTAGCAACAGCTCTGGCCCAATCCCAGCAGGATCGCCCATGCTAAATGCTATTTTGAAGCTCATAAAAATACAGCCGCATAGGCATAGGCTGACATGCCTCGCATACAGTATGAATACAGTCTTGCCTTGCCTCTTTAGCCTCTAGCTTAGTGAATGAGTGAAATTTTTCCATCGACAAGCAAGGCCAGGCCAGGCCACTACTGCCTAACACTTTAGAATTTTAGAAATTTAGACATGCTGCCTAAAGTACGTAAGACATGTAAAGCATTATTTCATGTCCTCGGGAATATCTTTAAACATATTCTTCACCGATTTTGATATATCAGTATTGAGCTCCGAAGAAACACGGCAGGCACCTTCAAACAAAACACCACGGCTTGTGATTAATTCTGGAGTAGAAAGATTGCCCACAAGTTTAGAGCCGGGCATCAGCAGTACTCGGATAGAGGCGATAACATCTCCCACCAGTACGCCCTCTAAGACTAAAGATCCTACATAAGCATTTGTTTTTACCATGCCGGTTTTTCCTACGGTAAGAACATTTGCTTTAATATTTGATCCTTGGTAAATCCCATCTATGCGAAGATCACTCACCGAGTCGATAGTGCCATGGAAATATGAACCTTCGCCTATTACGCTCTCGCCTTCGCCGGGTGTTGCCGTATATCCTTTGTTTTTATTAAGAAATGCTATCATTTTATACCCTAACCATTTTATATCTAGTCATTATATACTTTACTTGTTAAAAAAATAATTAAAAAATTACTAGATAGGCTTAAACAATGCTCTTTTAGCTCTGTAAAAACCAATAATCATTTTAGATTATATCCTAAAGTGGCTTTAGCCCTGCCTAGAATTTTTTCATGTTATACTTTTATGCTATACTTAAGACTAAGCTAAGCATGAAAAATACAAAGAATACTTCTTCGTTCAAATGAGCTTACTTAGAATTTATCCAGAAAAAAAATCAATCTGAAAGCTATTCTATTTTTAGTAACCTTATCTCATATTTATGACAGAAATCTTTCGCCCAAGCCTAGCTATTAAGATATTCCAAAAAAACAGCTATCACAGCTGCATATTTCTACCGACATGCTTACTTACCTAACAAGAACACTGATCTTAACAGCTTTTATTATCATGGCAGCGCTAAGCCTTCAAAGCAAAGCGTATTCCCAAGCTAAAGATACGACAGACCCTAAAGAAACAGAAGCTTTTCGCTTCAGTTTTAAACCTGAAAGTCTAATTCTTCAAGAAGACTTTTATTTCTCGCCAAATATTAAATTTAGCCGTAGTTTCGACTCTGTAGAGTTACGACCATTTATAGGAATAGCCTCTCCTTCCAGCCTATCGGCTGGCATACTTTTTCGGTATCGCCTGCAATCCTTACGTTTCTCCGTGGGCTATGCTTTCGATAGCCCCTTCTCGAATTTTGCTTCAAAGAGTTATGGACACTCAGGAATTCTCATAGGCTCTTGGCTTTTGCCAGGAATTCATTTTTTTCACCGCTTGCGCTATGGACTCTTATATAACCTACAAGGTGAAGCAGAAACAAACAGCTACAAGATAGCCTACCTGCAAGCTATGGACAACATAATAGGTTTAGAATCTCTGCTGTACAAAACAGGGTCTCATACAGGATTTTTAAATATCTTGGCTTCATATAAACGAGTTTTTGAAGGTAGCGTAAATGTTTATTCATTTACCGTTGCTTCGAAAAACACTCTTTTCAATACGGGGGGCGGCAAGCTACTCTTAAATTTCATTTCCCGTTATTCTCATAGTTCTCATCAAAAGATTTTTGGCTATGCCAGTTTTTTTTCCTTCTCGCCCCCGCCTCTATCGCTGTTTCGTGAGGATGTTGATATTAATAACCTTTCCTTGAATGGCGACTATGCTCAAAGCATAAGCATAGGGTATAGGCTATTCCCATTCCCATTAGCCAAATACCGCTATCCACATGCGGGAAAGGGGCTTTTTATTCAAAGCACGGTACATTTCGGGCAAGCGCTTACTCGCGATATAAAAAGATCTTCTCTACGCTTCGAACATGGATTTTCAGTACTAGGGGGTATCGGCTATATGTTTCCCAGTGGCGACAGTCTTAGTATAGACGTCGGCTGGAATGATCGAGAGGGCATTGTACTCCATCTCGTTTTTTAAGCCGTGCTTTTCTGCTCTTTTAACCTTTACGCGGACTTCCTTATATGACGCGCCCTGCCTAAACTAATTTGCAGGTAAGCGCGCTATTCGCTTGCGTGCTAAGAAGTTCAATGCTGCTTACGCAGCTTAACACGAAACTGTTTCCAAAGCACAAAGAAAAGCGAAACAATAAAGGGGCTAACAATCAAGAGGGCATTGCACTCCATCTCGTTTTTTAAGCCATGCTTTTCTGCTCTTTTAACCTTTACGCAGACTTCCTTATATAGCGCGCCCTGCCTAAACTAATTTGCAGGTACGCTATTCTGCTTGCCTGCTAAGAAATTCAATGCTGCTTACGCAGC
>JAUXHF010000022.1 GCA_030621685.1 Spirochaetota bacterium | reverse complement strand
TTGCAAATAAACGTATTTTGTAAGCTCGGCTACCTTGTAGCCTAAGTCTCGCTTGGGGTTTCTTCCTAGGCCGCTGTCTCATCTAATAATTTATAATAAGAAATTTATGCTCAAGAGTTACGTTACGGGTTTTCTTTTATCGGCTTAACTTTTGCAGCTTACTGCATGTATTGTAATATAATGCTTGTAAGATGGAACATTGAATATTGAGCGGAAAACTGTAAGCTAGAATATTGAGCGGTAAACTGTAAGCTAGAATACTGAGCGGTAAACTGTAAGCTAGAATATTGAGCGGAAAACTGTAAGCTAGTAAAATATTCAAAACCATATTTTTTGTTTTTTTAGAATTTGCTTGCTTGCTGTAGCAAGCTTTCATCATGGGTTAACTTACTTTGTGTCGTGGTTCTCATCGAGAAGTAAGAGGAGGCAAATTCTGCCTTTCATAGAGCAAAATACAAAGATTAAAGAGTTTGTTTAGGATTTCTTCAGTATTGAAATTTAAAAACAGAATTTGATGTTATAATAAGTTTCTCTTTTTCCCACAAAGTGTTTGAAATTCCCAGAGCTTAAGATACTTTCTCTTAAGAGTTTTTGTATTCCTGTATAACAAGTAGAGTATGCTTGGCTTGTAAGTGGCTGAGCTTAGGCATCTGAATTGAAATACGAAGCTGTTTTGTCTTCTAAGAAACAAGAATGAAATAATATATAACGATGAAAAGATATGCTTTACGGGCGGTAGGCTTTACTTTAATAGCTTCTTTGGGTTACACGGTAACCGATTTCTGTATTCAATTTCTTGTTCGAAAATACACTTTATTTCAAGTGTTTTTCATGGTTGTTGTCACCTCGATGCTGACCTTGCTGGCATGCATGCCTTTTCCTGCTCTGCGTAGGAGGATTATCCGCAAGAACGAAACCTTGAAAATCCATAACTGGAAGGCGCATGTGCTTATAGGCCTTTTGGGCTTTGCTGCTGATGGCTGTGCTTTTTTCTCCTTTCGCGGAAACTCACTGGGCTTAGTTTATGCGCTTCTGCTCAGCGTGCCGCTTTTCTCTGCCTTGATATCTTTAATATTCTTCAAAGAAAAGTTTAATCGCTGGAAAACTGGAGCTTTGTTTTTTGGATTTGGCGCTTCTGTATTGATAGCTAATCCGAGTTTTTCTTTTGCTGGGGTTGCTTCGCTTTCTTTGCTCTTAGCTTCTTTATCGGCGATGTTTTTTTCAGTGCTTTTTTTTATTTTCAAATATTATGCTGAGCATGAAAATGTCACTGTTTTGTTTTTAAGCTCGCGTAGTATTTCGTTTTTGCTTTTAGTTCCTGCCGTAGTTTATTTCTGGGAGCCGATGACCTTAAACCATCTTCTTTTAAGCGCGCTTTCGGGGGTTGGCTTCTTTTTAGGTTTTTTCTTTATTTTGTATGCAACTCGCCTAGGCACGGTAGTGATGGTGACCTCGCTTCAATACACGCAGCTGCTTATGGCCTTGCTGGTTGATTTTCTTCTGTATAGTCTTTTTCCTAGCTGGCTAACAATTGTCAGTAGCTTTGTAATTGTTGCCTGTTGTCTGATTATGATTCGCCAAGGCATTCATATGGAGACGGCGGAGCATCATGATATCGACCACATGGAAGGCCCCTTCATTCACCAAATCTAAGCCACTTCATGCCGATGCCCTTTGAGCTTTGGCAAAATTTTCGATACTTTCATAGAGCCTTCGCCAAGCTGCCTTGCTGGCATCTTTGTAGTTTTGCCGATACCTTCGGGCATGATGTTCTAGGGATGTATTTTCTTGTGGCCTAAAACAAAACTATCACCGTCAGTATTTTGATACTTTCAAATTCAGCTTGGCGGAATATCAGCCAATAATATCAGCCAATGAAACGCAGCTGTTCATTGAAAAGCGCTAGGAGTAAAACTTATTTTGTAATGCAGTGTTAGATTTATCTCTAGGCTTATGTCGCATCTAATAAAATACAGCAAGAAATATTGCTATAAACTTACCATAAACTTTGAAGTCTTTGACTGGCAATTTCGATGTAGACTGGGTCAACATCGTAGCCAAGATAGGTTCTATCAAGTTCCTTGGCGGCTAGGCATGTTGTGCCGCTTCCCATGAAAGGGTCAAGCACTATATCTTGTTCAAATGAGTACAGACTAATTAGACGTTTTGGCAACTCTAATGGGAAGGGTGCTGGGTGACTAACACGTTTAGCACTTTCTGCAGGAAACCGCCAGATGCTCTTTGTGTACTCCAGAAATTCATCTTTGGTAATTGTCGATTTTTGATGAGAACGGCGTGCAAAGTTTTTCTTACTGTAAATAAGAATGTACTCGTGGGTGTCTCGTAAAACCGGGTTAGTAGCCGATTTCCAGCTCCCCCATGCACAGGATGTTCCAGCACTTGCGCCTTTGTCCCAAATTATTTCACCTCGCATGAAAAAACCGATTTCACTCATGATGGAAACAATGAGGGCATGCAATGGTATATAGGGTTTTCTTCCAATATTAGCTATGTTGATGCATGCTCTACCACCTTCTTCTAGCACCCGATACGTTTCTTGGAAAACTTGCATGAGGAGTTGTTTATATTCTTGCTGAGAGAGGTCTTTGTCGTAATCCTTGCCTACGTTGTAGGGTGGCGATGTTATCATTAAGTGTACGGAGTTATCGGGAATTTGATGCATCTGTACACTGCTCTGTACATAGAGCTTGTTTACTTCTAGGGGCGAGGTGTTTTCTTTGGGTGGAATTTTTGTTAGTTTTTTACTTTCAATGCTTTTATACATGTTGCGTTTATAAAAGCGAGAGGAGTCATGTCCTTCTCGTGCTACGGTACCAAAAGATGATGTTACAGACTTTCCCATAGTTCAATCCACCTCTTATATAATGCTGGTTCTTTAAGTAAAGTTTTATCTCGCTGCCAGTTAATTTTAAGTGAAAGGGTATCTTCATTTTCTAGAAGAAGGCTTAAGGCTTCTTTTGATATTTCTATACCTCTTGGGTTTGTGCCATGTTTAGGTAGCTTCATATATGCCGGACCTAGAGAGTTTTTTATTTTTAATTGAGTTTCCACGGGGATGTAATGAAAACCTCCCATACCACCCCATTTGATATTTATGAAAAGCATGTTACATGATGGTCGATAGTTCGTTTCGAAATTTTTTACTTTTTCCCAATCTACTGTCCAAATTAACTTTACTCCGCTAAAATCTGATAAGGATGGCTTCTTAGCCAGCATGGTTTTTGTTTTTATTGAAATAGCTATGTTTTTTACAAAAATATCAACTTCATGAGAGGTGGTTTTCGGGAATTTCATGGCTTCTTCGCCGAAGACAAAACAAAGCAATCCAATAATAATTCTTTCTCTAGTGCTACCAACTTCCATTGAAATTTTATTTCCGCGTTTGTTTTCCAGCTCTGCCATGTTGAATAGCATTGGAAGTACACGTTTTATTTTCTCTGCATACTCTCCGTGAAATAGGGTTTTCATATTCGTTTGTTTTTTAGCAGGTAAATAAAGCAATGGCGAACAAGCAAAAGTAAGAAGTATTGTTATATATTACCATATTATTCTATAGTATAATAGCATATAATATGTACTATGGAATATTTAACAGACTTGGCCGTGTTTGAAAATTTAAAGAGTCTACAAATTTGCAAGAAGCGTACCCTAGCAAATTTTTTAAAAAGCTAGATCTAAACTTTTCAGTATTGAGGTAAATTGCGTATGGATAACACAAAAATAGTAATCTACCAAAGTGAAGATGGTAAAACAAAAATACAAACAACATTAGAAAATGAAACACTATGGCTAACTCAAAAAAATATAGCAGAAGTCTTTAATGTGACGGTAGCCACCATTAATGAGCATATAAAAAATATATATTTAGAGGGAGAATTGGATGATCGCCCAACTCGCCTAACTCTCCCAACTATTAGGGATTTCCTAATAGTTCAAAAAGAGGGACAACGCGAAGTTAAAAGAAAATAGGAAAGAACAAGGTAGTTATGAACGGCGAAACATCACAAAGGCCAGCTGCAAGATTAACAAGGTCATCGTTTTCAGATACCTTGCTGCGCTACCCGGGGAAGGCTGGAGAAAATAGCCTAAGACTTGATTTTTTCCGCCAGAAAACCCGCGTCTTTCCAGCGCTGCCCGGCGTGTATAAGATGTTCAATCATGAAAACAAAATAATCTATATCGGGAAGGCAAAAAACCTGCGAAGCCGCGTGGCCTCGTATTTCCACAGCCATCATGAGCGAGCGATAACGGGAATTCTCGTAGCGCAAATTTGGGGAATAGATTATATCATAGCCGAGAGTGAAAAAGAAGCTCTGGTTATCGAAAATGATCTGATAAAACGCTACAAACCTTTTTTCAACATTGACCTCCGCGATAACAAAACCTATCCCTATTTAGTTTTCAGTACAGAGAATAATTTTCCCCAGCTTTTTAAAACACGGAAACTTGGACTAAAAGGCATGTACTTCGGGCCCTACACAAATGTTAAATTGATGAATGTGTACTTGGATGTCGTGAACTCGCTGTACCCGCTAAAGAAATGTGCGAAACAAAAATTTCCTAAAGGCTTTAAACCATGCTTGTATTACCATATCGGGAAATGCCTTGATTACTGCAGTGCGAATGTTACAAAAGAGACTATCGATGAGCTAGCCAGAAAGGTGAAAAAACTGCTGAAGACTAGCCCTAAGGATCTGATAGGCTCTTTAGAAATTGAGATGCAAAAGGCTAGCGAAAAACTTGATTACGAACGAGCGATGACCCTGCGAGATAGCATCGGAATCATGAATTCTATAGAAGAAGAAGAACCCGCGCGCCTGCAGGATGAAAGCTCTTTCGATGTGCTTCATTACAAGGCAAGCCACGGTTGGATGATCATCGCCGTACTTTGTTTTCGAGAAGGTAAACTTCTGCACAAGGATGTTCATGAATTTAAAAACGAACTCTTTGCCGGAGGAGGGGAAACCGAAGAAGCTATAAAAGCAGATGAGGATATGGAATACAGAGCCTACGACCTAAGCCTGCTTGTGGATGTTTTCTCACAGTTTCTTTATAGCTACTATAAAAGTTATAGGGAAACAGGCGAGTGCATCAGTCGGGTACTTATTCCAGAAAGCATCTATTACGCAGAAGGCGCTAGCGAGCAACTGAAGCTAAGCCTTAAGGCGGCTTTTGCAGATGATGAGCTTTTGCCGAGGCTAGGAACTGGCACGGGTACTCGCGGCGGCGGCAGAAAGAAAGAGCAAAGCTCTTTGCCAAGACAAAGCGCTGTTATGGGAATATCGGAAAGCAAGCAGGCAGAGGCGGAGGCAGGGGCGTATTTGGGCATGGCAAGGTTTGGGCCTGTAGCTTCTGAGCTGCAAGAAGAGTTTGAGTTTAAGGTTAAGGTTAAGGCAAAAAAAGCGCCGCAGCTGCAAACCGCACTAAGAGGGCAAGGGAGACGTTATTTAGAGCTAGCCAAGGCAAATGCGGGATACTCTTTCTACGAACTTCTACGGAAAAAAGAACGTCAAGATCAATGTAAACATCTAAAGGAAGCCTTGGGCTTAAAGAAAATCCCGCAGCTTGTAGATTGCTTTGATGTAGCGAATATAGGAGATTATAATATTGTGGCAGCCTGTGTTCGGTTCTTGCGAGGCGAAAAAGATACCAGTAACTATCGATTATTTAATATGCGTTTCACGAAAACGCAAAACGACTTTTTAAGCATGGCAGAGGCTGTCTTCAGGCATTACAGGCGCATGGTAGAAGAGAATAAGACTCTTCCCGATTTTGTGTTGATAGATGGAGGAAAAGGCCAGCTTTCAGCAGCCTTGAGAAGCCTAGAAAACCTTGGCATTGATAAGAAAATGGTAATTGCTTCCTTGGCGAAGAAAGAAGAGCTGTTATTTCTGCCGAAGCTTAGCCAGCCTATCAAATTGTCTCATCAAGATCCGGCGTTACAGTTCTTGGTGCATGTTCGTGATGAGGCACATCGTTTTGTTAATAAACATCACCAGTGGCGCAGGAGTAAGCAGGCGTTCCAAAGCTCCTTGCATGCCGTAAAGGGGCTAGGTCTTAAGAAAACAAAGACTTTGCTTAGACATTTTGATAGCCTTGAAGAATTAAAGCTGGCCAGCAAAGAAAAAGTGTTAAAATTACCCTTTATCGGCGAGAAAGACTACTGCTTACTTGTAAGTTTCTTTCAATCTTATACATACCAAGCTAGAAAAAAAATAGAGGAAAAAAAAATACAAACCCAGAAATAAGCAAAGTAAATATTAAGCTTGAATACTGAATACTGAATACTGAATACTGAACATGCTAAATGATATAGCTTATGAAAGGAAGCGAAAAGATGTATGGTAAAGCGGGCGGCTTTTTCTGCTGCTGGCTTAGATTTTCTGAAAGGCTGAGGCATATTTTTTAAGACATACTTTGTTTTCTCGTAAAAAACTCCCCTTGATGCTGGCCGAGCTGCGGCAAGCTGCTTTGCAAGAACTTTTGTTTTCGCTAGCTGTTTTTGCTAGGCAGCATCGGCTTAGTTTTGTATTCTATCGCCTGCCGCGATATGCGTATAATTCTTTTACGCAAAAACTTGAGGACGGCTATCTTGAGTCATCGGGAAAGCTTATGCTGCAATTTTCAACCAGCGATATTCATCAAAGCTCTATTCAGGATTGGCGCATGCATGGCCATGATACGAAGGTTTTTGTTTTCTCTCCGTTTACTGGCTATAAGGTAAAAGAGGAGCTGGCGCAGTTTAAATTTTATTATTTAGAATTGGATATGAGTTTTGATGATGCTGGCATGCTGCTGTGGCGGAAAAAAAAAGATATTGTTTGGCTAGCTGAGCAGCTTGCTAATTTGCTGGGGAATTTCGCTAAAAGAAGAGAACAAGCAGGACAAGCAGGACAGGCCTATAAGCAATTCCAAGAGAATCCTTCAATGCATGTTCCATATTATGTTAGCCATCAGCCGATGCAAGAGACATCATTGCCTATGTTTCATGCTTCTGTGAATAAGGCGCTAGAGAGGATAGATAGCGGATATTTGCAGAAGGTGGTAGTTTCTCGGGTGAAAAATTTTGGATTTCCGGGATTTTCTAACACAGCTGGGCATGTTCTTTTGGGCGATAAAGAGGGAAGCTCAAAGAAAAAGAAGAGGGAAGAAAAACTTATTAAGCACAGCCTAGCTAAGGATATATTTTTTGCCTTAGCCAAAGCTTTTATAACGGAGAAAGAGAGCATGGTATGTTTTTTTTCATCGCCGAAAGCGAAGACGTGGTTTACTGTTTCGCCAGAGCTTTTGATGAGCCAGTCTGGTCCTTTGCTGAAGGGGCGTTTTGTTGCCGTCTCGCTGGCTGGCACGCAAAGAGTCAAAGAAAAACTTTTGCCGAAGCATGTGGCCTGGCAGGATAAGGAAATTGTTGAACAAGCTATAGTCAGCCGTTTTGTTGTTGATTGTTTTAAGATGATACGGCTTCGTGCCTATAGCGAAAATGGTCCCTACACGGTACGCTGTAACAATGTGTATCATTTGAAAAGCGAATTTACAGTAAATATAAAAAAGGATTATGGCCCCTTGCTCATCCTTGATATGCTGGGGATGTTGCATCCCAGTTCCTCGGTAGCAGGCTTTCCCCGAGAAAAAGCCCTGCACGTAATTCACAGCTTAGAAGCGCATGAGCGAGCATTTTACACGGGATATTTTGGTCCGTTGCAGCTAAAGAAAGAGAGTGCTTTATATGTAAACTTACGTTGCGCAGAGGTGTTAGCCGATCATCTTCGGCTATACGCCGGCACGGGTATCGTAAAAGGCTCCGATGCCCAGAGCGAGTGGCATGAGAGCGAAGCTAAATTACAATCGCTGCTCTCTTTTTTTGAGGATGCCTGATTTCACCAAGTTTTAGCTCATTAACCCTAGATTTTTAAGTTTTCCTCTGCTAAATTTAACTAGGCTGTATAATTATAGTAGATTTTGCTAGAAACTTAGGGTAAGACAAGCATTTTGTTAGCTTAGCTTAGCTAAGCCTGTTAGCTAGGGCGGGGCAAGCTGTATAAAGAAGGGCGAAGGCGAAATTTTAAAAATAAATACAAAAACAACAAGAAGAGAGGCTAGTCTTGAGTAAGAGGCTAGTATTAAGTATTAAATATTGGAAAAATATATTATTCACGGAGGGGTTAGGCTTGAGGGCAGTGTTAAGATTTCTGGCTCGAAGAATGCAGCGCTACCTATTTTTGCGGCTACCTTACTTACCGATGAGGAAGTTATCTTAAAGAACGTTCCCCAGCTCAGCGATACGCAGACCATGACGCTACTCTTAAGGAGTCTTGGAAAAAAAGTAAGCTGGGATACGGGTAGCCCCGGGCGTGTGATCATTCAGCCGGAGCTGAAGGCGGGGTTAGTGGTGAACACTAAGGCATCGTATGAGATAGTAAAGAGAATGCGTGCGTCCATTTGCGTATTGGGGCCACTCTTGACTCGTTATTCGAAGGCAGAAGTGTCATTGCCGGGAGGCTGTGCCTTTGGTCCTCGGCCAGTAGATTTGCACATAAGTGGGCTTCGGGCCTTAGGCGCCGATGTGAAATTGATACACGGAAATATTGTTGCCGAAGCTAAGGGTTTGCTCAAAAATTCTGCTACTGGCCTGCGACGATTGCGGGGAGGGCATGTGCCTGTGATGCAGGGGAGAATATCTTCGGTGCTAGCAACAGATAATATTCTTAGTGCTGCGGTGTTAGCAGAAGGCGAGACCTGTATTGAAAATGCAGCTCGTGAACCAGAAACAGAGGACCTTGTAAATTTCTTAAAGCATATAGGCGCTGAAATTACCCAAGAAATCGAAGACCCTCATAAAGAGGATCTCTTTCATGAGGGCAAAAGTATTTCGATACAACGACTTCGTGTGAAAGGAGTTTCTAAGCTTCATGGCGGAGAATACACAATTATCCCCGATAGAATAGAAGCTGGAAGTTTTATGAGCTTTGCTGCGATAACCGGTGGCAAGCTGCTGATACAAAATTGCGAGCCGAAGCATCTGCATGCAGTTATTCAAATTTTTGAGGAGCTTGGTCTTAGCATTCAACAGAAGAGTTCAAATGAATTGCTCGTGAAAACAGCAGGAAAACGATTGAAGCGACTGAAGCGATTGAAGGGAATTGAGGTGAGTACAGGACCCTATCCGCTGTTCCCTACCGATATGCAAGCCTTGCTTATGGCGGTAGCCGTGCTGGCAGAAGGAGATACTATCCTTGAAGAGTCTATTTACTCAAGCCGATTTAACCACGTTGGAGAGCTAGAGCGCTTGGGAGCATCCATTACCTTAGAGGGCAACAAGGCCTATATTCATGGAGTCTCTGCTCTTGAGGGCGCGCGGGTTATGGCCTCGGATTTGAGAGCTGGAGCTGCGCTGGTAGCCGCTAGCCTAGCTGCATCTGGCAAGAGTGAATTGCGGCGAGTCTATCATATTAAACGTGGCTATGAAAATTTGCTGGGTAAGTTAAAAAAGCTAGGAGCCAAGATAGTCCTAGAGGATGGCTAGCAAGCCTTAATGTTTCTGGGGTAGGGGTAACTGCTAAGGCCAGAAGTGAGAGCTAGAAAGCAGCTATAAGCCGGTGGCTAGAAAGCAGCTAAGCGCGTGGCGCGTGTGGCTAGAAAGCAGCCAAGCGTGGCAAGAGCGGCTTCAAATGTTCCCAAGTTTGTTTTTTTAGCGTAGGGTCGTAAAGCATTTCTCGTGGGTGATGCGTGAACATGATATCCACAGATCTAAAAGAAAGCATGCTACCAAGGATTTCTTGGAAGTCTTTTTTTTCTTTAGAATTTTCTGGATTCTCTTTGATGAGCAGCCTGTAACTGTCTTCACCAAAAGCAATGATTAGCTTTGGCTGTAGCAGATCAATTTCCTCATGTAAATGGTTGAGACATACTTTCATGCTATCAAGCTTATTGGATATTTCTGTGGTCGAGGCACATTTAATACAAGAGCTGATATAGATGGAATTCCTATCTAAGGCAAGAGCTTTCAAAATATTAAGGAAAACTTTTCCCACAGCATCGCTGAAATAGTGGGTATTTAGCTGGTCGTTAAAACTGACAATATCGCTAAGAAAAAAAATTTTAGCCTGCGGGAGAGCGGAAAGCCTAGTGGCCTGCTTTCTTCGCTGTGCTAGCGGGCATTGCCTGCACGAATAAATTTTCTTATGCAGTTGTTCCAAGAGCTGCTCTTTTGTTGCCGCTTTCAAGCTGGTATCTAAAGTAGTTGGAATTCCCGGAGTCTTGCCTCTTATTGTGGATAGCTGGCTAAGTTTTTGTTTAGGTTCAATTTTCGTTGTAGTGAGAATATTTTTCCTGTAATTACGAAGCATAGCCTCTTCTAACTCCATGGAAAGAGGCAGATTGCCCAAAGAGGCTATCGGTTTTTTCTCAGAAGAAATTTCGCCTAAGTAGCGATAAACCTCGCGAAAGATTTGAAGATGCTTAGCTGGTATGGGTGTTTTTGCCATGCCGATACTTTATGATCTATAGCGAAGCTGCTTAGCTTGAATCAAGATATTAAATCTGGCCATTTTTTAAGAAAGCTTGTTTTGGGATGCCCGAGCAATGTTTTGCAACTTATTTTTTTTTGTTAAAATATAAAGATATATCAACCCCGAACAAAAGCTGCGGGTAATTTTCTAAACTGGGAAACAAGGTTATGTAATCTAAGGCGGTGTAAAAAGCCGAATTTTTAGTAATACGGTAGTATATTTTTAGTTGTGCTGCCATCGAGTACTCATATTTACGCAAAGATAGAGGCGTTGTTGCCGGAAAGTCTTCGCTATTAGCATCTTGTTGCTGGGTAATACGTATGGTGCGTAAGAGAAGCGCATTTTCTAGTCCTAAGGCTATGTTGAACTTACTACTATAGGGGAAAAAAGAATACTGGGTATCAAGACCAAAGCGAAATTGACGATGAACCTCTAAGATGCTTTCGTTGTAGCGAATATAACCTGAAGGATATTCGAAATTCTGCCTTTTGGCAAAACCTAAGGAGAGAAGCAACTTCCATCTATCTTCTAATAAAACCCCACTTTTAAAAGTATACGATAAAGCGACTGTATCGCTGATATCTTTTAAGCCGTAGCGGCTTTGAACTTTTTTAACGCTGTTGTTATAGAAGTTAATACCGGCATCGGCTTCAAAGATATAGGCTACGTCTACGCTTAAGGCATGCCCTTTGCTAAAGAGTGCTGCAAACATCAATACAAGAATGATACAGATTTTTGTAATACTGGTAATACAGACCCTCGTAATACTGCCCTCTGTAAGTTTTCGAAACATGACATGAGCCGAGCTTAGCTGTTTTCTTTGGCAAATTTTTCCATATAGGCTGCTAGTTTCTCTACTCCGGCTAAAGGCATGGCATTATAGATGGAGGCTCGCAAGCCACCGGCAAGCCGATGTCCTTTTAGGGCTACAAGATCTTCTTCAAAAGCACCTTTAAGAAATTTTTCCAGCATATCATCTTGTTTGAAGTTCCATGTAACATTCATTAAAGAGCGGTCTTCTTTTTCTGCTACGCCCAGATAAAGCGAATGAGAATCGATGACGTTATAGAGTCGTTCAGCTTTTTGCCTATTTTCTTTTTCAAGAGTATCTAAGCCACGTGCTTCAATCCAAGCCAAAACCTCACGCATGAAGTATATGCAAAATACTGGTGGCGTATTCATCAAACTATTCGCTTTGAAAAGCTCTTTGTAAGAGAGCATGGGCGGCAAATCATCTACAGCTTGTTCTAAAAATTCTTTCTTTATAGCTACAAAGGAAGTCCCAGCAATGCCTAAATTTTTTTGGGCACAGGCAAAAATTAATGAAAACTGAGACATGTCTACATGGCGACAAAGGATGTCCGAAGAGAAATCGGCGACCAAGGCCATGTTGCCTGTCTTCGGATAGCTATGATACTGAGTTCCATAGATGGTGTTATTTGAACAAAGATAGAGGTAACGGCTCTTGCTCTTATTGAAGGAAAGATTTTCGCCTTTGGGAATATAGGAAAATCCGGCATCCTTTGAAGATCCTGCAATATGTATATTCCCATAACGTTCTGCCTGCTGGATGGCTTTGTTTGCCCAATTTCCTGTATGAATATACTCAGCACTCTGATTTTTATCGTTAAGAAAGTTCATGGGAATTCGAAGGAATTCCATAGTGGCACTTCCATGTAAAAGGGCTATGGCATAACTTTCATCGAGGCCCAGTAGCTTGGCTAATCTTGCTTTTGTATCTTCTAAGACTGCTTCAAAAACTTTTGTGCGATGAGAAGTCTCCATGATTGAATATCCAAGACCTTGGTAGCTTAGAAATTCATCTTTTATTTTATTCAGGACTGTTAAAGGAACCATGGCTGGCCCTGCAGAAAAATTCCATACTCTTTTAGTATCTTGATTCATAGAAATTCTCTCCGTGTTTTCTCTGTGTATACTGTAATGACTGCGATGAAAAATTTTTCAGCATAAAGCAATATTCTCTATGTCCAATCTAGAGAAGTATACTATGGAAGATGGACGTAAGGGGAGAAAGAAATGGGAGAAAGAAATTTCCTGCTAAAAGAAAGCTAAGTTTAAGCTAGCAGTTGCTGCTAATCTTAAGCAGAGAGGGCAGATAATCTGCTGGAGCTTCGTAGCCCAAGATGTCTAAGAAAGTAGCGGCTATATGAGCGAGTCCCGCCGAATCGTATAAGCTTCCTGTTTTCCATGTATAGGTATTTCTTTGTTTAGGGTCGTAAATAAAAAAGGGAACCTTGTTGAGCGTATGCGAGGTTTTAACGATATAGTTTCCTTGGGCATCTTTTTTTAGCGTAT
>JAUXHF010000101.1 GCA_030621685.1 Spirochaetota bacterium | reverse complement strand
TATACAACAAACAGCAGAAAAACTTCATCTTTTCGCCTTAGAAGAAATTATTATTGAAGGCTTACAGCTAACAAATCCTTACCAGATTGCCAAGCTAGGAAACTTAAAACTTGGGGATTCCTTGCTTTTTCTAAATACAAGAGCATTAGAAAAAAAACTATCCGCTCTTCCCAGTATAGAAAAGGTGCAAGTACGCCGCCGCTATCCTAATATTCTTGATATTAAAATTACAGAAAAAAAAATATTTTTTCTGCTACAAAACAAGGCTCTGGGAACTACCAAAAAGCCAAATATCCAATTCACTTTACTTAACAAAGAAGGGCTTCCAATAGTTACAAAGCCGGCTAGTAGCCAAGAATATCGTAATAATGGCCTGCAAAACATGAAACTTGGCGATTATTTTATTATTGAAGTTGCCCTGCCCAGGCAAAATTTAGCTTGGAACAAGTTAAACCAAGAAGTTACCGAAAATACCAATACCAATACCTCATCCTCACAGCCACCGAGAAAAACTATGTCTCTAGCAAGACAGCAGGCCCGCTTGCAGCAATTTTTTGCGCTCATAGACCATCTCCCTAGCGAAGAACAAGATTTTTTCTCGCTTTTTTCTGGAATAAACCTGCGAAATGAATACGCTGGCATGCGCCTCTACTCTAAGGATGGTCAGCGCACCTTTTATTTAGGCAATGAGCTTGACTTAGAAAAATTACGTAAAGCTAGATATGCCTATTTATATATGCTTCAAGCAGGCCTTCATTTCCGCAAAATTGATGTCTCCAGCCGCTATGTGCATTTTTTAGCTTCATAAAAACCTATTTAAAAATGCATTTTCATAAAAATACCTTGCTTAGCCACTTTTGCACAACCATGCGTTACGTAAAACTCGCTAAAACTAGTGCTAAAGCTAGCACACTAGAATTCACTAGCCATGCTAGCCGAGGCAGCCTATAACCAGTATATTCTACGTAAAAAACCCTTATACAAAATATTATAGAATTTTTTACTTTATTAAAATTTCACAGTTTATAATATAGTATTAATTTACTATGCGAAAATTTAGAGAAATAAACAAAAACAAATACGCAATGAGTAAGAGTAATAAAAAATAAAGACCTATAAAAAAAACTTAGGCTTCAAACAAAATAAAATCATAACAAATAAAGTATTTTGAAAAGAATTATTGGGAAATGAAACGAGAAAATCTTTTTGCAGCCTTAGAGATTGGAAGCTCAAAAATAGCAGCCTCCTTATCCGAGCGGAAAATTGATGGCGACCTTGAAGTGCTGGGCTTTGCTAGTGAGGAGTTTAGTGGCGCTAGGGGCGGTAGAATACTGAACTTAGAAACTGTCGCTGAAATCATCAGAAGAATTATCGGCCGCGTAGAAATGGCCGCTGGCATTCGTTGCCCGCCTTTCCGCGTAAGCATGAGTAGCGCTGAAAGCCGAATAGAACGCTCTAATGGCATTGCTACGGTTGCCGGCGGCCGCGATCAGGGCAGTCGCGAGGTTGGTCTTCCCGATATCAAGCGCGTCATAGAGATGGCTAACTCTGTATCTCTTTCTCGTGATGAGGTTATTCTCCACTCCCTTCCACTACGTTTTCTCATTGATAAAGTAGAAGTAGAAGAACCCTTAGGCGCCGCTGGCGTTCGTTTAGAAGCCGAGGTTTGCCTCGTTATTCATAAAATATCCGTACTGAATTCTATGAAAAAAGTTCTTCTAAAAGCCCAAGTGCAAATTGAAGATCTTACCCTACAAACGCTTGCCTGCGCCCAGGGAGTGCTTAGCGAAGAAGAGAAAAAAACAGGAACCTTGCTTGTTGACATCGGGGGAAATATCAGCGATTACATGGTCTTTAGCAAGGGCGGCGTGGTAACCAGTGGTTATATAGACCTTGGCTCTCTTTACATTACCAAAGACCTTGCCTATGGGCTGAAAACCACTTTGGCTCATGCCGAAGAAATAAAAAAACGATTTGGTTCTGCGCTTATTTTGAAAAGCAGTGCCCATGAGTTTATTACCGCTCCCTTGGTAGCCTACCAGCAAAGCACTCGTGTTTCAAAACGATTACTGGCTGAAATTATTGAACCCAGAGTTAAAGAGATACTCTCGCTGATAAAAGCAAAACTTGATAGCAGTGAATTAGACCAGCGATGGCTAGAAGGCGGTATTGTTTTTACCGGCGGAGGTTGCATGCTCTTACATATTGTTGATTTAGCCTACGATGTCTTTCAGCGTCCAGCGCGGATTGGCTTGCCGCTTCGTACAACCAGCGTCTATAAAGATTTTCATAGCCCTCGCTTTGCTGTACTTTCTGGTTTGTCTCAACTTTCTGCTCTAGCCTACCAATATGAAAACCCAGAAACTCCCTTGGATTCCTTAAGCGAGGCCGAACAATTGCATCGCCAGCAAAACATACGAAGTCTTAGTAGCCATGGTTCTTTCTCTAAGATGACATCTTATCTGAAAAACTTTTTCCGCTAAATTCCGTTTACCTAACAAAGAATAAGAACACGGTGAATCCTAATTCTATTTACCAAAACATCAAAGCGACATAATTAAATAAACTGAAGCTAGCAGAAACAAAGAGTGCCAGCAAAATAAGTCATATATCCATAGGGAGGAAACCATGCCTGTAGAACTTATAGAAGAAGAGAATAACCCAACACGAGTAATTGTAATGGGCGTAGGCGGCGGCGGTTGCAACGCCATTAACCGAATGGTAGAGACCAGCATGCCTTCCTTAGAATTCATCGCGGTAAATACCGATAGGCAGGCCCTGCAAGGCTCTGCCGCAAGCATAAAAATACAAATTGGAATAGAAAAAACACGTGGCTTAGGCGCCGGCGCTGACCCCAAGGTTGGTTCGGCGGCCGCAGAAGAGCAACAAAAGCAAATTGGAAAGCTTCTTGAAAAATGTGATATTCTGTTCCTAACCGCGGGCATGGGCGGCGGCACCGGCACCGGCGCTGCCCCCGTCATTGCCGCTATCGCCAAAAAAAAGGGCGTTCTCTGCGTTGCTGTCGTCACAAAACCCTTTCACTTTGAAATGCTCGATAGAATGCAAAAAGCTGAAACCGGTATTGAACAACTCCGCAAAAGCGCCGATGCTATCATCGTTATTCCCAATGAAAACCTTTTAAAACTCAACAGCCGTAATCTTTCAGTAAATGAGGCCTTTGCCGAAGCCGATTTAGTATTAAGTAACGGCGTGAAGGCCCTGTCTGGACTCATTCTCAATTCCGGCTTTGTCAACGTAGACTTCGCCGATGTCCGCACTGTCATGCAGGGTCGTGGCACCGCCATGATGAGCGTTTCTCAAATAAAAAACGATATGCAAGCCGATGAAATAGCTCACTTGGTTACCCATAACAACCTCTTGGAACAAAGTAACATTCACGGCGCCAAAGCCGTCCTGCTCAACATTGAATACGGAGATCGCACCCTCTTAAATGATATCGATAAGATTATAAAAAGTGTTACCGCGCAAGTAGATAGCGATGCTCTTTGCATCCATGGCTTCACCGCCAGCTCTGAGCTTAACGATCAATTAAAAATAACGCTTATTGCTACAGGCTTTGAATTTAATCAAACAAACCCTGACGATGACTTCTTGAGCTTGTCTGAAGAACTTCAAAAACAAGAAACTCTAGAAACAAAGGACGCCTTTAGCTTCTATAAAAAAAATAAGTTTAGCCCCCATAGCCCCTCTCAAGATACCACCGATAACTCTTTCACCAGCTTAGAGCAGCTCTTGAAAACAAATTCACATGCAAACAGGCAGCCCTCTCTGGGACAAGATCAAACAACCGATAACTCTTCTCTTGCTCGCAAACCACGAGAGGCTAGAGTTGATACAAAAATATACACTCTTTCTAGCCAAATAGGCGAAGACTCCCAAGGCTATCCTTATCCTTTGCGTAATCAGACAACAAAGGCTACTAGCCCAGATGTTTTATCGGAAACGGCTCATTCTGAAACAGAAGAGGCTATGTCTCTTGAAGAAGAACTAGAAATACCCACTTTTCTGCGCCAGCGACTTGGGCAAAAAAATAATAATTTTAACTCTTAACTTAGCAAGGCAAGCAGAGCAGGCAGCTCATCTACTTTGGCATAAAAATAATAATTTTAACTCTTAACCTAGCAAGGCAAACAAGCAGCTCATCTACTTGGGCATAAAAATAATAATTTTAACTCTTAACTTAGCAAGGCAAGCAAGCAACAGCTCATCTACTTGGGCATAAAAATAATAATTTAACTCTTAACCTAGCAAGCAAGCAGCTCATCTACTTGGGCGTAAAAATAATAATTTAACTCTTAACCTAGCAGAGCAGGCAGCTCAGCGACTTTGGCATAAAAAATAATAATTTAATTCTAAATCTACTCAAGCAGCTTGAACTAAGGCTATTAGCTAGCTCGCAGAGAAGTGTTATAGAAAATCATCAAAAGTAGGCATAGCATGGCTTTTATTTTCCCCTCAGCAGATGGCAATTTCCAAGAAAACATCGATAGAATTATGGAGCTAGAACGTGGACGCAGGCTTTCACGCATAGAAAATTCTGTTGAGGAAACATCCTTACGCTTTGATACGCTTAACGACATCCAAAGTGCCTCACTTTCGCTAAAAGATATTACCAAAGAACTCTACGGCCTCTCCTCAGTTTTCCGTTCGACCAAGGTTCTAAGTAGTGATGAAGAAAGCATTTCAGCTCTTGCCAGTAACCGTACGCCCATTGGCTTACACGATTTGGAAGTTTTACAAACTGCCCAAAGCCAAATTATAGCAAGCAAGTCTATTCGCAGTACGGCAAAAAAAGAACAGATTTTTAAACCCAGCAAACTTGTATTCAAATTCAATGATGAGAATATACCTCTTGATTTCCCCGGAGGCACAGTTGAGGATTTTGCCAAGAGTATACAAGAGAACAGCAGCTTATCCAAGTGGATTCGAAGCACTGTGGTGAAACGCCGCGAAAACGAAAAAATCATTATTCTTCGAGCCCAGAAAACCGGTGATAAAAATCGCATTCTCTTGGTTAGTGACTCCAGTGGCGTAACCGCTAGCCTAGGCCTGTTCCGCCCCAACCCCAGCATAAGTGTTGAGCTTCTCTACAAAGCAGAGAAGGCTAATTTGATAGCCTCTCTTGCTTCCGAAGATAAAAAAAACCCAGCCGCCCCTGCCAACAACACAGGCAGTACCCTGCTAAAACTCTCAGATGCAAACTCTTTAACTGAAGAGCAAGAAAAGCCTGAAGCTGAAAACTCTGCTGCTATAAGCAGCCCGCCCCAAAATAATAAACCTAAGCCTCTGCCAGTATCTTACAACGCTGAAGAAAATAACTTCATCTTACAACCGGGAGCTCAGCTTAATTTCCCAGTTTTCAAACAACTGAATTTTGCCGGAAAAATAAAAAATATTCGGCTCTTTTTTAAAAAAGAACCCCTTATGCTTAGCCCCAAGGCAGATTTACTAAACACCAACACAAACACCCAGGCCCAAACTGCTAAGCCAGCAGAGAGCAGCGATCCTTCAGCCCAGCCAAAAAAACCATATCCCATTGGTAGCCTTCGTTATTATATAAACTCTTATAAGCCCACAGCAGATAACACGAGAACTGACGAGAATGATAGCTTGCAAAGAGAATCTTCTGCCCAAGGTGATTACGAGATTTTTTTAAAACCCGGAAAACAAGAGGGCGAGAGTATACAGTTTCCTATTACCAGTAAAGAACTTTTTTTTGATATTGTTCTGCTTGATGAATACACTCTAAATACCTATGAGCGTCCTTTGATAACTCTGCAGAGTCTTAGCATCACTAATCATACAGATGACTCCATCTACCATGTATCCTTGCCGCTAGCACAAATAAAACGAGAGAACAAAGATCCTTTTACCCCAAGAAAAATTCTTAGGAAACAGCGAAAGGCTAAACTTCGCTTTGAAGGATTAGAGATAGAACGAGAATCGAATCAGATTGATGATCTTATTAGCGGAGTAATTTTGACGCTAAAGCAAAAAACAAAAAAGCCCATTCAGCTCAATGTCCAAAAAGACAACGAGACCATTCTTCAGCAAGTAAGCCGCTTCCAAGAAAGCTACAATACGCTGATGCAATCGCTTAACCTTGTGCTGGCTCCCAATGAAGAAAGCCTTGGTCTTTCAGGCTTAAGTGATGAACTAAAAGAACGTGTCGGAATTTTTCAAGGAAGCCGTGAATTACAGCAATTTAAAAACTTATTACACGATAGTGTTGCTAACCTATACCCCACCCGTGCAAAAGAGCAACTAAGCTTCTCTAGCCAGCTTGGCATCGAATCAGTTTTTGTACTAGGCAACAGTAGCGATCTTAGTAGTAGCACCCTAACCTTTAACAAAAGCACCTTCGGGCAAGTATTAGAGGCCTATCCTTTTGCTGTTGCCGACTTCTTTGCCTCTAGTTCTGCTGGCAATGGCATTCTTGATACCGGGCTGGCCTTTCGGATGGACAAAATACTTAAAGCCTATACAGAAGTCACCGGCATTTTCCAGCTTCGAAGACGTTCTTTAGCCGATGAACGCAAACGTTTTGAAGCCGAACAAAGCAGTGAAGAAGAACGACTGGAACGCCGGCAAGCCAAGCTTGAAGAAGATTTCAGCCAAACCCAATCTACCTTAGAACAGCAGCGTAGCCTTCAAGGCGCCCTGCAAGGCTTTGGTGGTAATCGCTAACTTACTCAAGCTAACTACTCAGCTAACTTACTCAAGCTAACTACTCAGCTAACTTACTCAAGCTAACTACTCAAGCTAACTACTCAAGCTAACTACTCAAGCTAACTACTCAAAGTCGGAGGCCAAGCGGTCTTAG
>JAUXHF010000224.1 GCA_030621685.1 Spirochaetota bacterium | reverse complement strand
TGTGGTTTTTTAACATTGCCAGCCACCTGAAATCTTTAACAGTAAATGGTGTTACTACTACTAATACTAATACTGCTACTACTGATGCTACTGATGTTACTAATAGCGCTGTTGTCGTTATGAATACAGAAGGCACTGATGAATTTTTTACTTTCACCCCACCTGAGGCTGACGGCAACTATGCGATAAGCGGAAGTATCTTTGGCATGGAAGGTGATGATTATAAGGTGGCTCAAGGCAGTACGACTACCATAGTAATGACGCTAGCCATATTTGACCGTGCTGGCAACGAAGGAAGCTGCGTTATTACTGTAAACATAGTAAGAGCCGAAGCAGATGCGCCTTTAGCCATAAGCTGCCCAGCAAACCCTGATTCTGTAGCTCTGGCTGATGAGAGTGCGACAGTGGCATCGGTAACGTGGATGGCAGCCACAGCCACTGGCGGCGAAAGCGAAGCAACCATTAGCTATGCTGCTATCGATAAAGATGGCGGCGCTGTAATTCTTGAGGGCTCATTTACAGATAATTTCCCATTAGGGGTAACAACCATTACGGCTAGGGCTACAAATGGCGGTGAAATGGACACTTGCACTTTTACCGTAACGGTAAGAGAAGCAGGCGCAGACACCACGCCTCCAGTAATTAGTGGTTGCCCAAGTGATCTTACTGGGGCTATTCCTTTGAATACTGGAGGAATAACAATAACTTGGAGCGAACCTAGCGCTACAGATGACAGCGGCACGGCTACTTTACAATCTCGTAGCCATGCTTCTGGTACTACTTTCCCTTTTGGCCAAACAACAGTTGTCTATACCTATGTTGATCCTACTGGCAACACAGCTAATTGTGTGTTTAATATACTAGTAATAGAAGTAGACACCACGCCTCCGGTAATTACTAGCTGCCCAGGTGATGTTATTGTAGATGTTCCTTTTGGCGATACATCAGCAATAGCAAATTGGGAGGAACCTACAGCTACAGACAACAGCGGCAGGGTTTTTTTAGATATTCAAACTCATGTTAATGGTCAAATTTTCGTTGCTGGCAGAACAACAGTTAGGTATATTTTTAGAGATCCTACTGGCAATGAAGCTGTTTGTAGTTTTGACGTGGTAGTATGATCAGTGTAGCAGACACTACGCTTCCGGTAATTAGTGGTTGCCCAAGTAATAGTACTGTTACTGCTGCTGTTGGCGATACAACAGCAAATTGGAGCGAACCTAGCGCTACAGACAACAGCGGCATTGCTAATATAGTTTTTTAATCTTATACTAATGGTTATGCCTTCCCTGTTGGCACAACACCAGTTCAATATGTTTTTCTTGATCCTTCTGGCAACAGAGCTAATTGTGGGTTTGCTATAACGTAATAGTAACTTCTAGTGGCGTTGGAGGAATAACTTGCCCTGATACTACTGTTACAGGAGCATTGAATACTCCCAGCTACTTTGAAATTGGAGATGGGAGCGGTAGCCTTGTAACCGGCGATACTGAGACACCTACAAAAGTTTCATTTACAGGAATAGAAGGTAGAGTTCTTTTATTTTCAGAGGGTCGTTATGCTATTAATGGTGATAGAGGATTGAGCGGTACTTGTACCTTTACAATGGAGATAACATAATAACAACGCTGTAAGAAATTTATTATAAAAAAACTGATGGTCTGCTTCAACATTGAAGTGGGCATGGGTTTTTTTTTGGTTTAAATACATGCCTAAAAAGCTTGCCCGGGCGCTGTAAAGCTAGGTATTAGCTTGGAAGCTTGGAGCTTGGCACAGATTTAAAAACACTCTAAGCTCGCGCAGCTAATTAATCTGCTATCGAGATAGAGTAGCAGAAAATAGCTAGAAACAGGCTTGTTGTATGCTAATTTCTCGGATAAGAGTAAAGTAAAGTAAACACAAAATTCTTTAAATTCTTTAGCACTGACCTTTCTTCTTTGAATATGCATGGCTTACGGGAAATAACTGCTTTATACAGGAAAAAGCAAAAGCATTGACTTTTATCTCTTTTTTTTGTATACTTAGCTAACATATACCATGATTACAGTAAGTATGTTTTAAAATGAGATACATGTAAATTTTATGCATAACATAATTTTATGGATGTTAGAAATTAGATGGAGAACAATAAATAATGAAAAAGAATTCAATACAAAAGAAAATCGAAATGTTTAGAAATGCCTTATTGCTAGGCTTTCTCTTGCTTTCTGCTGCTGCAATAGCTTCTTGTACTGTAGCTGTGGAAGGGAACGCTGCAGGTGCAGATGCTAATGCCATTGATGAGAATGTTGTTGGGCTTAGTGTAACGGTAGCCAATGAGGCTGGCGGCACTGCCCCTGACACGGCAACATATGATGCCGATACGCTTCAAAATGAAGCCGGACTTGCTCTTGTAGCAGGCACAGATGGTCTTCCCATTGTAGTGTTTGTTGATAGCAACACTATGATAGCCGTTAGCTTTGAACCTAAAGTTACTTTAAGGTTAGAAAAGATGGGAGCTAGGGCTGACTTAGAAGCTACAGCTAGCTTTTCTACTGCCTCGCGAGACTATTTAACAGAGGCTTTAACAGATGTAGCAAGCGACCCCAACCTTGCTTCCGCAATGTTAACAAAAGATACGGGAGGCGGACAATCAAATAGTTTTTATTCCTTAGACTATGACGGCGATGGAAATGTAGTGCTTAGGCTTGATAAGAACTTTTTTGAGAGTGTAGATGGACTAGACCAAGCCATTGAAGTTGTCATAGAACTAACAGATGAAAATGGCGGCACTTCAATTACAGTTTCAGTGGTATTCACTCCCACCAGCCAGCCAGACCCAAGAATAACCGACGTAACCGATAATCCTGCTAATTTTGTTGAGCTATCTAGCCTTGCTACAGGCTTTGAAGCTACACTAGAGAGGAATATCCTTGTTGCGAACACAATTTCAGAGGTTGCTGGAGGTATTTCATATGCTTCTATGTCCCAGCCAAGAACTTTTATTCCTAAGTTTTCTCGGAACCTTACGGCGTACCGGCTTTACCTTAGGCCAGGGGATGTATATCCTGCTGCCTTAACACTTGATAATCCGAAAACTATTGGTGATGATATGGTAGAAACTAATGCAGGTGAGTATTACATTGACACTAATAATGCTATAAAACCCACGCTTAATATTCAAGACCAGCTTGGTTTTGTACCTTCCACAAATAACGGCGATATTAGCGTTCTTAGCTATTACGCTGTAACAGGTACTGGCATTGATACTGCCGACCCCGCACTTCAAACTCTATGAGAAGCTGTTAAAGGACTAGGAGTATTCGACACAACTAGTACAGATTTTACTGTTACTCCAGCTGGCGTAGCCAGTGGGTTAACAGCTGGCACAAACTACATGCTTGTCGTGAAAAGCACGGCTGGCACGGTTGGTACTGATGCTGAAAGCAAATATTACCAAGTAGCCCTCATTGGCGAGCATCTGCTAGACACTACAGCGCCTAGCACTTCAGTGCC
>JAUXHF010000171.1 GCA_030621685.1 Spirochaetota bacterium | reverse complement strand
GTGAACATGAGAAAAATAATGCTGATAATTATGTAGAAAAAAAAAGGTTGTTTCGTGCTGGCAGCAGCAAAGTTTGCTTGGCGAACCATATCATTAAGCCCAATAACCGATACAAGCGAAGTGGCCTTCAATAAGATTAACCAGTTATTAGTGAAACTGGAAAGACCATAAAAAACTATCTGCGGAAATACGATACGGCGGAATTTCAATAGCCTAGGCATGGCAAAGGCATTGGCTGCCTCTAATTGGCCATTCTCGATGGTTAAAATAGCGCCACGAAAAGTCTCTGCCATATATGCACCAAATATGAAACCCAGAGCAAAGGTTCCAGCGAAAAAAGGATTTATGTTGATGAAAATTGAGAAGTCTTCAGATAAAGAATCCTCGAAAAAAAACAAAAGTACCGAGGTAATCTCATCGGTGATGACATTAAGCAGTATTTGCAAGCCATAAAAAACAAGCAACATCATGACTAAATCGGGTACACCACGAATAAGCGTGGTGTACAAAGTAGCCAAACGATTAAGCGTTTTATTAGAAGAAAGCTTTAAGTAGGCAAAAAATAAACCCAAGCATAAAGCTAAAAATAGCGAACAAATGCCTAAAATTAAGGTGAAAAAAGCACCTTGGATTATGATCAGCGTGTAGTTAGCAATCACGTGAAAAAATCAACTTTGGGGCATGATAAAACGTGCATCCATTCTCTTTTTCAAAGGAGGCAAGACTTACTCAAAATCGAGTAGTGAGGTAAGCCTTGCTTGCTTTAGAAAAAGTATGAATTTTCAGAAAAGCTTAGTTTCCAAAAATATCGAATTTAAAGTAGTTTTTTTGAATTCTATCGTAACTACCATCCCTGCGGATACTGACAATAGCTTTATTGAAGCGCTTAAGCAGCTTGGTATCTTTTTTTCGGATGGCAATCCCAATGCCATCGCCAAACCATTGTTTGTCGTCAAAGCCGGGGCTGATGAATTCATAATCCGATCCGTTGCTCTTTGAAAGAAAGCCATCCTCAAGAGGAATGGTATCGGCAAAAATAACATCTAATCTACCTGAGGTAAGGTCAAGGTAAACTTCTTCTTGTTTAATGTAACGTTTAATATCGGCTACATCTTGGTAGTTATCAGATATGTATTTATCGGAAACCGTACCTTGCTGAACGCCAATGTTTTTCCCAGTAAGTTTGCGTTTGTTATTGGCAACATTTTTTGTAAGGGTTAAGCCAGAATTTTTCTTAGCGACAAAACTTGCGGTTGTGCTGTAGTATTTATCGCTGAAGTTTACCTTCTTTTTTCTATCTTCGGTGATAGACATAGAAGCAATAATGGCATCGTATTTTCTTGCTAAGAGGCCTGGAATCATGCCGTCCCAATCTTGGATGACAAGTTCGCATTTTTCTTTCATTTTCTTGCAAAGAGCCTTAGTAATATCGATGTCAAAGCCTTGAACGCTGCCATCGCTGGTCACCATGCTAAAGGGCGGGTAGGCGCCTTCAACGGCTATTCGGATTTCTGCTGAAGCTTGGGCAAAAATGCCAGCAGCAAGCACTGTAGCAACAAGTGCTATTCGTAAAATTTTTTGTTTCATGAGTAAAATTTACCTCTCTTACTATTAGAATGTGGACGTTTTTACAGTTATGTTCTTACTTTTAAGATGTTTAAGCTGTAATTATTTTTACAAAGCTAGTGTTTTTCATTACAAAATTCAAGCCTTTCATTGAAAGGCTTGTGTTTTTGGGTTTTTGCAGAATTTTATAGACAAGGCTATGGAAAAATTTTTATACTTTATACCATGCTTTTATCATTTTTTTGAAGAAAGACAAGAATTCAAGAGTACTCTTTTATTAAGAGCATGGCTGCTTTTACCCTATGTAAAAGGTCGCGCTAGCCGATAAAAGAACAAAAGAATATACGGTTTTTAGCGAATATACGGTTTTTAGCATTTTCCTGAGTTTCCAAAATGTTGACAAAACAGTGTTAGAGTTATATTATTATACAATGTAAATTTATAATCAAGTTATTATGGAACTTCGCTAGCTCTGTGTTTATATTTATATCCACGGCTTGCGCATGCTTAGAACATTGAGAACATGCTTGTAGCAATATTGAGAAAATTAACAAAAACGAGCAAAACGAGCAAAACGAGAAAGAGTTAGAGAGGAAAACATTGAACGTAGCCATTTTAGCATTTAACCGCCTGGGCGGTTCTGGAATAGTAGCGTATGATATTGCAAGAGAGATGGCAGAACATAAGGATAACGCCATCCATTTCATTGGCTTAGAGCAGCCTTTTCGTATGGCGGGGCAAAAGCCGCATAAAAACATTTTTTTCCATAAAATATCGATGAAGCTGTACGATGTTTTTCAGTTTCAACCCTATTCCTTAGCCCTAGCCTCGCAATTGGCTGAAATAATAAAGAAAGAGAATATAGAAGTCGTGCATGCGCACTATGCTATTCCGCATAGTGTAGTGGCTATATTGGCAAAACAAATTTCTGGCAAGCCCATTCGGATAATTACGACCTTGCATGGCACGGATATCACTTTAGTGGGGCAGCATAAGAGCATGTATGAAATTACTCGCTATGGCATTATTAAGAGCGATGTTGTGGTGGCTGTCTCGCATGCTTTGCGCCAAGAAACCGAGTCTGTTTTCGATTTAGAAAAAGGCAAGATAGGCGTTATTCCAAACTTTGTTTCTCCCGATAAATACGAGCAAAGAAGCAAAAACAACTTTGATTTCGATAACTTAGAAGGCGAAAAACTACTCTTGCATGCCTCCAATCTTAGGTCGGTGAAAGCTCCTTTAGATGTAATAAGAATATTTCACAGAATGCTTGAATTGGGCTTGAAAAATGCGAGGCTGGGAATCTTGGGCAATGGTCCCTTGCGTCAGGATATGGCAAAAGAGGCAGAAAAACTTGGTATAGCAAAAAAAGTAGAGTTTTTTGGCGAACAATTAGATGTATCCGCTTATTTCTTAGAGGCTAAGTTATTTCTTTTGACCAGCAAAACAGAGTCTTTTGGGCTTGTCATCTTAGAGGCTATGGCCTCTTGTACGCCGGTGCTTGCCAGTGCTGTTGGTGGTGTGGTAGAGGTTATCGATCACAATGTTAACGGGCTTTTGTTTAAGCAAGGGGATATTGAAGAAGCGGCTAGGCTAGGGCTTAACTTGCTTCTTGATAAGCATGCCTACAATCATATGCTTAAGCAGGCTTCTTTTGATGCCTTTCATAAATTCCCAGCAAAGCAGGTTATCGATCGTTATTATTGCCTTTATAAAGGAAAATGTGTTCCCAAAGACTGCTTTTGCAAGGATTCGAAAACGAATGAAAGCTCTATGCAAGAAGAATTAAAAAATGCTTTTAAATCCACTACTTTCTAAAGCCTGTTAGAACTTAGAATTTAGAACCTTTGTTTAAAGTGGCCATAAAAAACGATAAAATACAGTAAAAATGTGGAATTTTTTAAAAAAAAAGATATTGAAGTACTTCGGTAAGAATGAACAAGGAGAAGGTGAAACAGAAGCAGAAATAGTTGCGCCCAATCTTTTTTTTGCGCTTTGGACCTTGTTTTCGTTTGTACTCTCTCTGTTTTCTTTAGTAATAGCGGTACTCATTTTCTTTGTTGATAGAAATGAATCTATTGGCAAGCTGGTGTATTTGATAGATATCGGAATATGCTTTGTTTTTTTTAGTGAGTTTATAATCTTGCTACTGGCCTCAAAAAACAAAGCTCTTTTTTTGAAATGGCATTGGGTGGATTTGTTGGCGGTTATTCCGTTTAATGAATTTCGGGTATTTCGTCTGTTTCGCCTTTTTTTGATAATACGTGTAGTTCGCTATTTTCTGAGATTTGGTAAAATAAAAAACCTGCTTCCTAAGAAACAATCTGATGTCATTATTACAAGATATGTGGTATTTTTCTTTCTCCTTATTGTGCTGCTGCTTATTCCAGCGGCGTCCTTGCTAATTTTAGTTTTTGAGTCGGGCACACAAGGAGCGAACATCAAAACGCCCATCGATGCAATGTGGTGGTCCATCGTAACCATTACCACTGTGGGCTATGGAGAGTTTTATCCGGTTAGCAGCTATGGCAGGGGAATAGCTATTTTCTTAATGGTCATAGGCATCGGGATTTTCAGTAGCATTACGGTATATTTGTCGTCTTTTATCACGCAAATCCTTCGAAGCCCGGGGATTAACCCAGAAACAGATGTCTCTGCTACCGAAAAAATGAATGTTTTGCTGGGCGAGCTTAGGGCTTTGCATCGTGAAATTAGGGCGATTAAAAAACGGCTTCCCTTTGTTACTCCTGCCCCCGCCCCCGCCTTAGAGCTTGACACAGGGCAGCCCAGAAAAAAAGCTCGTTCAAAAACCGCTTCTGCCTCTTCAGCTCGCAGAAAAGCCCCCATGCCTCGTTAGCTAAGCTAAGCTAAGCTACAAATGTGGGGCTTCCTTTCAATCAATTCATAGTGGCAGCTTACGGCTAGGCTAATTGAGCGTTCAAATTTAGTGTTGAAATTTAGTGTTGAAATTTAGTGTTGAAATTTAGTGTTGAAATTTAGTGTTGAAATTTAGTGTTGAAGTTTAGTGTTCAAATTTATAGCATTCAAATTTATAGCGTTCAAATTTAGTGTTCAAATTTAGTGTTGAAGTTTAGTGTTCAAATTTATAGCATTCAAATTTATAGCGTTCAAATTTAGTG
>JAUXHF010000335.1 GCA_030621685.1 Spirochaetota bacterium | reverse complement strand
GAAAGGCTAAAATTTCGAAAACTAATCGCTTAGCGCTTAAGACTAAGCTAGCTTCGGGCAGTTGGTTTTCAGGGCTTTGAATAAAAAAGGCAAGAACACTGCCTATAAAACCGGTAGAGCGGGTAAGAACTATTTTTTTTCATTTTCTAAAAAATCTTGGCTGCGGTGATGAAAGGCTAAAATTTCGAAAACTAATCGCTTAGCGCTTAAGACTAAGCTAGCTTCGGGTAGTTGGTTTTGAGGGCTTTGAATAAAATAGGCAAGAACACTGCTTATAAAGCCGGTAGCGTGGGTAAGAACTATTTTTTTCGTAGTTTTTTTTCATTTTCTAAAAAATCTTGGTTGCGCTGATGAAAGGCTAAACAAACAGTATCATGAAAATCCCTTCATAGAATGTATTTTGAAGAATAAAGCCTAATTTAATTATGATTAAAAGAATTTTTTAAGAATTCAGGGCTAGGCAAAGCGTAGGCTGCGTCTGCTGTTTTTTGCTGGAATGTAGCCCTAGCCCTGCCTTGGGCAGAGGTGGCAGAACTTGGAAGAGAGCTAAAAGCAGCCAGCCGAAGCACGGTTAGGCGGCCGTTTTCGCCAGCAATAACAAGCTCAAGGTTGCCATCGCCATCTAGGTCGCCTAAGGCTGGGGTAGCCGTAACGGCATAGCCAAGATTATACGGAGCGGCTAAGAAACTTGTTTTGTCGCCGCCGCCGCTTAAGAGCAGCACTAAACCACTTTGAGCAATGATGAGAACACCGTCAAAACCATCTCTGTTGAAATCAAATACTAGGGGCGAGCTTACAAAACGCAGTGGCTCCGTGATTGCTGCCCCAAAGGAATTTTTCTTTGTTAAGTTTTCTTCTGTTAGATTTCCTGCGAAAAATTCTGTAAGCACAAAGGACTGTGGCAAAGAAGAGCTTAAGTTTTTTGGCATGTGAAGAAGATAGATATGCCCGCTTAAAGAAGCAGCTACTAAAGATTGCTGAAAAAACTCTGTATTGCGTTTGCGTTTGCGTTTTGTATTATTTTCTGCTGAAGGAAAAAGTTTCTGCCTAGCAGCAAAACGACCTTTGCCTAAAGCAGCAACAAACCTGCCGGGCAGCTTCATCGAGAAAATGAGGTTTCCATAAATATCGCTTAGAAAGACATGGCCTGCCCTGGTGATAAGCCCAAAAGTGGAATCTAACTTTCTAGAGTTTCCAGAGTTTTTAGTAGAGAGTGGGTCTTGAATTTCCGAAGACAGCCTAGTCATAGAAGCGCGCACAGAGAATTGGGAATCATGGGAAAAAGGAGAGGCCTTGCTTCCTGCAGTAGGGCTAGGGCTAGGGCTAAGGCTAGGGCTAAGGCTAAGGCTTGGGCTTGGGCTTCTTGGGGCAGGGTTAGTAGAGCGAGAGAGAAGCGGCTTGGGCTTGTTATTCTGCTTTGCTTTGGGAAGGCTGCTTTCTGCTGAGGGTATAGGTGTAGGTGTAGGTGTAGGTGGTATGGGCCAATGCTGCAATTCTTGTTGCCAGAGAAGTCTTCCTTCTGCTGGGTCGAAAGCGGCAAGCTGGCCAGCTTCGCTGGCCACGATGACAAAACCTTGCTGAAGGCTACTAGCCTTGCCCGCTAG
>JAUXHF010000312.1 GCA_030621685.1 Spirochaetota bacterium | reverse complement strand
GCGCTTACGCTTAGCCTATCATTTTTTTTCTTAGAAAGTTTTTTTGTTTTGGTCTCGGCAAATTTCCCAGTAAGAATAGTTAGGCTGCGCGCTTTACCCCGGCGAGTAAGCGGCAATCTTGCCGCCGCTGCCGCCGCCTGATACGAAGATATTCCCGGAGCAACCCGAACCCGATAGCCCCAGAGATGCAAGAATTCCATCTCTGCTTCTGCATGAGAGAACAGAAGCGGATCGCCACCTTTCAATCGCAATAAAATTTTTTTCTTAGGCCTTCCATCCGTATCCACCGCATCCATATCCATGGGGGCAGAAAGCCGCTTAGCCTCTGCTAACAAGGCCATGTTGATGCTCTCTTGCTCTTTATGTTTAGTTCCACTGCGTTTCCCAGAGTACAAAAGCCTAGCTCCTTTAGGGGCTAAAGCTAAAACTTCATCACTAATAAGATGATCGTAGAGAATGCTGTCTGCTCGGCTAATCAGCGAAGCCGCCTGCTGGGTTAATAGCTCAGCGCTTCCCGGCCCCGCTCCCACAAGATAGATTTCTAGCTTCCTAGCTTTTTTTTTCAAAGCCTGTTCTAAAGAATAATTGTCCTTCATTTCTCTTTCGCAGAAGATAGCTTACATTTCCATCATGAATGATGCTCTCGCATGCTAGGCTAGCAACTCGGCTAATCAGGCGAAGCCCCAAGATGGGTTTCTAGCTTCCTAGCTTTCTTTCAAAGCCTGTTCTAAGGAATAATTGTCCTTCAATAGCCATTCAATAGCCATTCAATTAGCTTTCGCAGAAGATAGCTTACATTTCCATCATGAATGATGCTCTCGCATGCTAGGCTAGCAGCTCGGCTAATCAGGCAAAGCCCCAAGTTGGGTTTCTAGCTTCCTAGCTTTTTTTTTCAAAGCCTGTTCTAAGGAATAATAGCCCTTCAATAGCCTTTCAATAGCCATTCAATTAGCTTTCGCAGAAATACTCATGCCTAAGCTAAGCGAAAGTCTTTTACGCCGAAGACTAAGATTCGGCAAGAAATTTCTTATATTCTTCTTTGGAAAGGAGCTTCTCAATTTCATTCGAGTCTGAAATTTTTATCTTTAGAATCCAGCCTTCTTTCTCTGCTGAAGCATTAATCAACTCTGGTTCATCTCGAAGTTTTTCGTTCACCGCCACCACTTCTCCAGAAACTGGGGCAAAAATATCACTAGCAGCCTTTACCGAATCAATAGCCAATAGCTGCTCTTCACGTTGTATCGATTTGCCTATTTCTGGCAGATCAACAAAAACGACATCCGAAAGCTCACTCTGGGCATGATCGCTAATACCCATAGTATATGTTTTATCAGCGTCTAGCTCTATCCATTCATGCGATTTTGTAAAAAACATGTCTTCTCCGTTCTTCTCAAATTTCTTGCAAATTATAACAAACTCTATAGTTACTTTTCTTTGTTTATAATCCTGTTTATCTTATTTCGTTTATGCTTTGATTATAAACTAATTTATGCTTTACGTATAAATAAAATTCTAGTTATTAAAAGAAAAATTTCTGCACGAAGTATGTAAATTTTTGCTTGCCTTGCATAACCATGCAAAACAAGCTGAATTTTCACTCGCTTTTCACTCGCTTTGCACCCTTTTTGCATACACCTAGCCTATAGTATTTTTTCTCGATAAGCTAAGCTGAACTAAAATTTTTAGCAAAAGAAGCCGGCAGAACAGGTTTCACTAACATTCACTTAGAGAAACCGGCACGTTCGCAGCCAGCCCGGCTTCTGCGGTTTCCTTATAAGAGTCTTTCATATCTAGCGCTGTTTGATGCATAGTAGCAATAACCTGGTCAAGACTGACAAT
>JAUXHF010000281.1 GCA_030621685.1 Spirochaetota bacterium | reverse complement strand
GCTACTACCGAACCTTCGTAGAACATTCGCTAGCAGGCCGGAAGCGGAGCTTTGAAATACCTCCGGATTCTTTCAACCGATCTTTGTATGAGGTGGTGTTCATTGATGCGAGCGGCCAGCGCATCAATATTCCCGAAGTTTCTCTTACCAGCAGGCATCCGGGCTTTGAGATTGAAGCGAACACCTTTACTTTGCGCAACTACAATGAAGACTACCTTGCCGGCAAGCAGCTTAGGCTGTACTACTATCCCAGCCTGCCGCCGCTGGCAGCTACGCATGCCGATATAATAGAAAAAATTACGGATGCCCATGATAGAGAATACAAAATATCCGGCCTTACTTTTATAGAAAACGATGAGATTTATTTTCAATCGAAGGCGAACCCTTTTCTTTTTGAAAGAGGAAAAATTAAAAGCGTCTCTTCCAGTGAAGAACAAGGTTTTAGCATACTGCCAGTGGCAGAGCCAGTAACCTTTAGCCTAAACCTAGGCGATGGTATAACAAGGTTAAGCGATGGGCTGCATTATGCTCCGCTTACCAGCCTCGTTGCCGATATGCTGGTGGTAAAAACATCACTTAACCTTGCCATTGATGACAGCACCAGGCTGGCCTTAGAGCGAGAGTACACAGAGAAGCTTCGTTTTTTCAGAGAGAATACTTTTAACAGAGTACAAAAAGAGCCAGCCTCTTTTTCTGGCTTCAATGCTCTTTGGCAATAGCCTCCCGCGATAGCAAAAAAAATATGGAGTATCAGCATGCCCGCCAATACCAACGTAACCATAGCCTCTAAAACAGGCCTTCTCCTAGGAACTGGAATAAGCCAAGGGCTTCTAGATTGTAATAATATTGTCTTAGATGTCAATAATGAATTGCAGGCAGAAAACGGAGCTTACAGCTTGCGCCGCGGCTTCAAGGTCATTCTGAACTTCTACGAGAACGGACAGCCTTTTCACATCTACAGCCTGCATAACTTTGCTGGTGGCTTGATAGTTTTCTCGCAGCAAGGAATATATTTTGCCAGCGAAAAACAGCTGCTCAGCAATACTCTGCTCACTCCCTCAGATTTGCTCAAGATTGACGAGCACGCCAGGGGCCATGTCCGTCCCAAGTGGACCTACAGCACGGAAACAAGGTTTTATTACAGCAACGAAGAAATTTTCGGTGCGCGTGAAGTCATTATCAGTAAGGAGAATAGTGTCTTTGAGAAAAGTAATGCCTATCTCTTCAAGGCCTTAGAACCAGCAGATTTTTCTTTCAACACCAAGCAGACCATAGGCTGGATGGGGGCCGGGAAAAAAAGAAATATGCGGCTCTGCTGGCGGCGGGAGGGCATTGATGGAAAAAGCATCCGCTCCGCTCCTTCCAATAGTATACCCTTAGAAAATACAAATACAACCGATGCCGATCTTTCTTTCCTAGTTTCTAAACCATTGAAATTTGCTGATGGCGATATTCTGGAAGTCTATGCCACCGATGAGAGCGATGCCGCCGCTGGCGATGAGATGTTTTTAGTCCACGAAGAAAAAATTAGCACAGATGCTTTAGAAGTTCCCGTAACCATTAAAAAAGGTACACATTATTTCGCCCTCTACACAAATAGCACACAAGAAGGCATTGCTGCTGCGAACACGGTCCCTCCCTATGCCCAAGTCATCGGAGCATTCCGCCAATATACAGTATATGGAGATATTCATACTTTCTACCAATTAATTATTGAATTAGGAAACGTTCAAAAATGGCAAACTGATGATACGCTCTCGCTAAACTTTGCGGGCAATACAATCAGCATGAAGGCTACCGAGGGAGACAGCAATCCCTCGCTTAACTATTTCCATGTTAATAAGCAAGAGGGAAATTTGATAACAGCCTATAATATAGCGCGCACCTTTAATAGTAATGGACAGAACTTCTGCCGAGCCTCTGTTATCCAAGAAGCTGGCAGTGTCTATATTGTTTTTCAAACAATTTTTTTGAGTAATAATATTGGCTTACTGGCTACACCTTTTGCTGTTAACGCAGAGGGGCAGCGCGATCCATCAGGCAGCATAGATAGGGCTGGCATAGAACGCCTTAAGCTAGCTTTCCTCTCTCCTGTAGCTGTAGGTGATTCTGGCACTGCCCCAACTTCCTTCTTAGCAGAACGCAGGCCAAACAGGCTTGTTTTCAGCAAGCCGAATTACCCCGAGGCTGTGCCTTACGAAAGCTACCTTGACATCGGCGAAAAGAGCAAGGCCATCATCGCCATACAAGAGCTGGAAAACTATCTCTTTGTTTTCAAAGA
>JAUXHF010000118.1 GCA_030621685.1 Spirochaetota bacterium | reverse complement strand
GCCCAAAAAACAGCTGCAATAGCTGCCTTTGGGCAATCCGGCAAAGAGCTAGTGGACTTTTTCCTGCCCAAAGTAAGCCGCACCTTTGCCCTTACCATACAGGTTCTCCCCGCCGCAGACTACATTGCTGTGGGGCTAGCTTACCTTATCTGCCGCATTTTAGATAGCCTTGAAGACACCTTAGGCCTTTCCGACCCCAATAAAGTTCTTTTGCTGCGGCAATTTGCCCGCCTTTACAAGCAAAATAAACCCGCGGAGGCCTATCTATCATGGCTACGCATGCTTGAAAAAAAAAAGAAACCTAGCCCAGCAGATACAAACGACCTGCTCTCTTTTGAATATGACTTACTTCATCATAGCGATAAAGTGATAGCAGCCTATCGGCAGCTGCCCCCCCATTATAGCCAAGCCTTCAAAGCGCCCATTCTTCAGATGGCCTTGGGCATGGCCCATTTTATCGAGAAATATCAAGACAAAAAAATAAAACAACTTAGCACAGACGCCGAGTTAGACCAATATTGCTACATTGTTGCCGGCACCGTAGGACAATTGCTCAGCAATCTTTTCATACATAAAATACATTCAGATACTCAAGCTACTAAGATATTACAGCAACATAGCCAAGACTTTGCCTTCGCTCTTCAGCGCATCAATATCCTAAAAGACTTCCTTAAAGACAAGAATCGAAAATGGATATACATTCCCAAATCTATGCTTAAAAAACACTCGCTAAGCCAAAAAGATTTTCTTAATCATCGCTCCTTAGATAAACTAAAGGCTTTGCAACTAGACATGTTAGCAAAAACAGAAGAATTCTCTGCTAAGGCCATCGTTTATTTGAAAGCCTTGCCGCTTCATTGTTTTCGCTACCGCCTCTTTTGTTACTTGCCACTGGTTATCGCCATTCGCACAACAAAACTACTGAAAAAAGCAGAGTTCGGCCATCCATCAAAGCCCTATCGTCATAAAATTAAACGTATGGAAATACGACTGATACTAATAAGCGCGCCTCTCTTCGTTTTACATAATTGGCTGCTGAATTTCGGAATCTTTTTAGCAAGAAAATTGTAAGATTTGAAAAATTTGCTTCTTTCAAAGATTTTCTTAGAATCAAGTGGCTTGTTTCATGATTTTTTGTACTTTTAAAGGTGGAAAAATAATAATAACTTCATTTTTTTAAAAAAAATCTATACTTTAGTCATAATTCCATTATACTATATTAAATATTTAACAAAAAAGCTATGTTTACCCCCTATTTCCCCCACAAGATATTCAAATGTATTCAGGCAAACAAAGTTTTACTAAAAACAGGGTTTTCAAAAATTCTTTTTTACTACGCTCTCATTTAAAATTAAGAACGAGGCTTGCATAACAAAAGTATTCACTTTTCACAACAAAGAAAGATAACCATGGCAAAAACAGGTGCAGACATACTTATAGACTCTCTTAAAAAAGAAGGAGTGACCCATGTATTTGGCTATTCTGGCGGTGCGATAATGCCCGTTTTCGATGCCATTTTAGATTCGGAAATAGAACTCATTCTTACCCGTCACGAGCAAGGCGCTACGCATATGGCCGATGGCTACGCTAGGGCCAGCTTGCGCCCGGGAGTTGTTTTGGTGACCAGCGGCCCAGGCGCCACCAACACGATTACCGGAATTATAACCGCCCACATGGACTCTGTTCCACTTATCATACTTACCGGACAGCAAATTACCAGCATGTTAGGCAAAGATGCTTTTCAAGAAGCCGATATCTTTGGCATTACCATGCCCATTGTAAAACACAGTTATTTAGTGAGAAACAACAAGGACATTCCTCGCATTGTGCGAGAAGCCTTTCATATCGCCAATACAGGAAGGCCAGGCCCTGTGCTTATCGACTTACCCAAAGACATAACCTCGGCAGAATTCCATGGCCGTTTAGATGAGCCTATGTGCCTTCCGGGTTACCATCAGGGGCCCAAAGCAGAATATTCAGATATTCTTGCTCTAGCAAAACTTATTGGCGAAAGCAAAAAACCACTTCTGCTTGTGGGGCATGGGGCCTTAATTGCTCGCGCAGCCAAACAAGTAACTCGCCTAGCCGAGATTATTCCGGCGCCGGTAACCACCACTTTGCTAGGCAAAGGAGCCTTTCCAGAAACACATGAGCTTTCACTTGGCATGCTGGGCATGCACGGAACAGCCTATGCCAATAAATGTTTAGTTGAATGCGATCTTATCATCTCCATTGGCTCACGTTTCGATGACAGGATAAACGGCAACCCTAATCGTTTTTGTTTAAACGCTAAAAAAGTTCACATTGACATAGACCAAGCCGAGATAGGCAAAGTAGTTAAGGCAGATATTTCCATTATCGCCGATGCCAAGGATGTTCTAGACGAGCTTTTGCCTCTGCTGAAACCTTCAAAAAAACCACAAACTCATGCATGGCTGCAACGTGTAAAAGCCTTAAAAAAACGCTATCCACTGCGCTTCAAGAAAAAAGGCGGCCTGCGAGCACAGCATGTTATTGAGGCTGCCTACAAAGTTAGCGGCGGACAGGCTATTGTAAGCACCGATGTTGGCCAGCATCAAATGTGGGCAGCACAGTTTTTTAAAACCGATACCTGCAATTCATGGCTATCCTCCGGCGGCGCCGGAACTATGGGCTTTGGCATGCCTGCCGCCATTGGCGCGCAGTTTGCTTGCCCAAAAAGCACCGTTCTTGCCATTGTTGGCGATGGCGGCTTTCAAATGACTATGTGCGAACTTTCTGTTGCTAAAAACTATCAGCTGCCCATAAAAATCCTTATCATCGATAATAAATACTTAGGCATGGTGCGGCAATGGCAAGAGCTTTTTTACGAAGGCCGCTACTCTGGCGTGGACCTAGAAGGAAATCCCGACTTCGTCAAAATAGCTCGTGCTTATGAGATTAAAAGTTTTCGAATTAAAAAAGCCTCGCATTGCTTTTCTGTTTTTCAGCAAGCACTAGAATATAACAAAGGCCCCTGCCTTATCCATGCCGAGGTTATTAAAGGAGACAACGTCTTTCCGATGGTTCCCTCTGGCGCCTCTGCTGAGGAGATGATTATTGATCCTCCTAAAGATTTTAAATCTTTGAAAAAACCAGTGGGCAGTACCTAGGCTTCCCGGCTTTCACGCTGCAATGCAGCATCCATGCGAAATAAAAATTAAATAGAGTAACTCTACAGCAACAAACAAAGCTCTCTTTATTCATGGCATCAGAGGCCTAGAAAGTAAACCAATGAACCCCCAGCAAGACCACTTTAAGCATAAAACAAATAACTCCTTGCCCGGTAGCTCCAAAAACACTATGGGCATACTTCAGGATCTAGATCCCAGTTACAGCATAGAAGAGCGAAAGGCTGATAGCAGCAGTGCTTTTCCTTCCTTACTGAAAAGCACTGCAGTCTCTACGCAAAGAGCTGCCCCTGAAGCTCTGCATACCATATCGCTCTTGGTACAAAACCAGCCCGGCGTGCTTGTGCGAATTGCCTTAGTCTTCTCAAGGCGAAATTATAACATTGAATCGCTAGTGGTTTCCTCTGAACTAAAAAAAGATCTCTCTCGCATCACCATCACCGCTAGAGGCAGCCAAGAAGTGTTAGAGCAAGTCGTCAAACAATTACGCAAGCTAGTCAGCGTTGTCAGGGCTGAAGAACATATGGAAAGTACGGCTATTATCGAGCGGGAAATGGCCTTGGTGAAAATTGTCATTTCCCAGCGGCGCCGTGAAATCCTCCCTATTTTAGAACACTTCAAAGCTCACACTTTAGATTTAGGCAACAACTCTATGATTGCCCAAATTACCGGATCTACCGAGAAAGTAGATGCCTTTCTCAACATGTTACGCGATTATAACGTGATAGAAAGTATTCGTACAGGCAAAGTGCTCATCAGTCGTGGCAGCCTGCTTACCTAAATTTAGGTAAGGCAAGCTGGCCGATGAAACTCTAGCAAACAATAAAAAAACTTGCAGGAAAATAACTCTTAGCCATGTTTAGCAAGAGAAAAAACTAAATTCAATCTTGCATGAACTATAGGGCCTAGCCCTCGCCTAGCTACAGCAAAAACAAAAGATATATCAGCCATGCCGGCTGCTTCAAGGCTTGCTATCTTTGCTACTTGTAAACCTTGCTTGCTATAAAATTATTACTATTCTAAGCGAAGCAAAAACGTAACGGGGCCATCTAATTCGGCATGTATTTTCATGCTCGCCCCAAATACTCCGGTTTTCACAGTCGCCTCGCCTAGGCGCTGTTTCATGGCTTCTACGAACCTATCATAAATTTCTTTGGCTGCTTCAAAAGGGGCGCTCCTATCAAAAGAGGGACGTCCTTTTTTGAATCTGGCATGCAGTGTGAACTGGCTTACTATCAAAATTTCTCTTGCGCCACCTAGCTTCCCAGCAGGCTCTCGGTCTTTATCTAGCCCTAACAAAGATTCTTTTCGTGGCTGTTTTGATATCGGCTTAAGCTCCCCTTCATGTTTCTTTCTAGCATCAAACATTTCAAGACTCACTATCCTCTCTTGAAAGGCTAACAATCGTTTTAGGTATTGATTTTGCATAGCGCCTGCTTCAGCGCTTAAGCAAACAGTATCTTCTTTGCCAATAGAGAGGTAAAGAAGCATGCCCTCGGCTATGACGGCCTGTTTTTTCTTATTGGCAAACAAGGTAGCAGAGCTTACCCTTTGCGCTGTTACGAGCATTGAAACCTTAGCAGCATTATCAAAGTATTACCACTTACTTGCAAGGTGGAATTCAACGCGTCTGCACGCCTGTTTTTACGATAATTTTCTTCACTCATAAATCTATCTCTTACATCTATTTCTTCTAGCCTGCATGCCAGCAATCACCTACCAGCTGGGAGATATATAATGAAGCCATGAATTTCCCCAGCGCCCCGCCGCCCTTAAAACTTAAAGTGTTTCACGAGAATGAAGATGAGGATGAGCAACATCGGCTCTTGCTGCTTTCAAGAAAAGCAGCTACTCTTCTTGCTTGCGGACAAGGTAGAATTCAACGCGCCTGTTTTTACGATAATTTTCTTCACTAAGAAAATTATTTTCTTCTGGCGAGAGTGAGGAGTCGTTTACCAGCTCGGGATAGATGAGTAATTGACTTTTGCCAGCACCCTTAAAACTAAGTGTTTTGCGAGGAACCTCGGCTTTTACCAGATACTGATACACCCTGCGAGCACGACGTTGCGAAAGTTTTTGGTTGTAACTTTCAGTTCCACGAGAATCGCTATGACCCAAAACCTCTATTTCATAGTTCGGGAATCTGCCAAGCATAAAGGCCAGCCTATCTAACACAGGCTTGAAATTGCCTACTAATTTTGCCGAATCATAGGCAAAAAGAATGCTATTTATGGCTATCCGTAATCTGCCATCGGCTAATTCTTCTACAAAAATATCAATCAAGATGTTTTCTACAAGAGTTTGTTTTAAGCCAACGGCATCGCTTGCTTCAAAGAAAACAACATACTGGTTGGCCGGCTCCACCAGTTCTCCATCATCGCTCAACCCGTTCCATTCAAGGCTGGCATCAAGTGTTTTAGCATCCAGAGCGCTTAAGTCAAAACTTTTGAAAAGTTTGAATTTTGCTGCTCGATAGGCCTCCAAGTTTTGCGGAAATGCTTTTCCTGTTTTATCAAAATCTACCTTACGATACATACTTGCCTTGAATTCACTCAAGGCGAAATCATCAGAGCCTTGAAAACGAAGAGATAAGGTTTCCTGATGGCCATCGCCATCGGGAGAGAAAAAGCGCGGCGTATAATGAAGCGAGAGCTGGGGGGCCTCGTTATCAATATAAAAGGTTTTCTTGGCGCTTTCAGATTGGTTTCCCGAAGCATACTTAGCTTCGGCATGTAATGTATACCTCCCGCTAGGCAGAGTAGCTATCCCTGATTTTTTCTGTTCTGCTTTCGCTGCTAATAAGGATTTTTTTTGCTTGATGGCTTTTAGCTGCGCAGCACTTAAGGCAGCGGGCATCCAAAGAAACGATTCTCCAGAATTTTGTTCTTGTAGGCTACGGCTTTCTCCTTTGGCATCTTCAAGAATATATCGCCATTCTTCTAAGTGCCGCTTACTGGAAAACTCTGTTTGTAGCTCTAGTGAACGAAACGAGGAGGCGGGATTTCTTGAAAGCTTGTCATCTGAAAGCTGCAGGGTTAGCGTTTCTAAGCTGCGCACCAGTTCGAAGGGCTGTGTTTTAAAAGAATACTGGTTGCCGGCTAAGTCGGAGCTTTTCAGAGTGTAAATATATTTTCCTTCTGGCGCCAGCCGGCCTAGAGCATCGTTACCTGTCCATTGAACAACACTGGGCAGCTCGCCCTGCCACGCAGCCTCACGATAAATAACGCCTTTCTCGCTAGCTATGGTAACAAAGTATTTGTCCTCGGCAGGTAAAATAGCCGA
>JAUXHF010000234.1 GCA_030621685.1 Spirochaetota bacterium | reverse complement strand
TTCCCCCCTTAAAAGGGTCAGTTGATGTAGTTTGCGTAGCTCTTAACCTTATAGTTGTTATATCAGAAGGGCAGCTGTCTTCAAAAACCGTTGGATCAGCATCCGTTGGCACTGAAGTGCTAGGCGCTGTTTCGTCTAGCAGCTGCTCGCCGAGGAGGGCTACTTGGTAATATTTGCTTACAGCAGCATCACCAGTGCCAGCCGTGCTTTTCACGGCAAGCATATAATTTGTGCCAGCTGTTAGCCCACTAGCTTCGCCAGCAGAAGTAACAGTAAAATCTGTACTAGTTGTGTCGAATACTCCTAGTCCTTTAACAGCTCCTAATAGAGTTTCAAGTACGCGGTCGCCAGCAGTAACAGCAGCACCGATACCATCATCTGTTACAGCGTAATATTCAAGAACGCCGTTATTCGTGGGAGCTACAAAACCAAGCTGGTCTTGAATATCAAGCGTGGGTGCTGTAGCATCAGGATTATTAGTGTCAATGTAAAGCCCACCTGTGACAGCGGCTTCTACCTCAGCAGTTCTCGGATTATCAAGTGTTAAGGCAGTAGGATATACATCCCCTGGCCTAAGGTAAAGCTGGTACGCCGTAAGGTTCCGAGAAAAATCAGGAACAAAAGCTCTTGGCTGGGGAGCAATCGTATATGAAATACCTCCATTAACCACTGAAATTGTGTTCACAACAACGATATTGCCACCTAGCCTAGCTTCGAAGTTAGCATCAAGGTTAGCTAGCTGAACAAAATTACCAGGATTATCGGTTACTGCAGTTATTCTTGGGTCTGGCAGGCTGGAGGGAGTGAATAGCACTGAAACTGTAATTGAAGTGCCGCCATTTCTATCTGTTAGTTCTATGATAACCTCAATGGCTTGGTCTGGTGCGAATGCACTACCAAAAAAGTTGGTATCAAGCGTAAGCTTTACATTTCCATCGGTGTCATAACCTAAGGAATAAAAACTATTTGCTTGCCCCCCTCCCGTATCTGTTGCTAACATTGCGGGATTAAGGTTAGAGCCGCTTGCTGCAGCAAGCGCTAAAGCGTCTAGCGAGGCATCAGAAAGGCTAGCTGTAGCTACTACATCCCTAGCTGCCGTCTTTTCTAAATCTAAAGTAACACTAGGTTCAGCGCCATCTGCTATCATAGTGGTGTCATCAACAACCACTACAATGGGAAGACCAGCTGTGCCTTCTAAAGCAGCAATTCCGGCTGCATTTTCAAGCCTATTAGCATCATATGTTGCCGTGTCAGCGGGAGTGTTGCCAGCCTCATTGGCTACCGTTACACTAAGCCCAAGGACATTATCACCAAGGGCATTAGCATCTGCAGCGCTCTCATCCACAGCTACAGTACAAGAAGCTATTGCAGCAGCAGAAAGCAAGAGAAAGCCTAGCAATAAGCTATTTCTAAACATTTCCATTTTCTTTTGTATTGAATTTTTTTTCATTATTTATTGTTCTCCGTTTAATTAACATCAATAAAATTACACATACTTATGCATAAAATTCACATATATCGCATTTTTAAAGCATATTTGCTCTAATCATGGCTATATGTTAGCTAAGTATACAAAGAAAAGAGATAAAAGTCAATACTTTTTCTTTTTTTTTTGTATAAAGCAGTATTCAAACTATAAAGCTTCATTTTTAAGGCTTTATAAAGCAGTTATTTCCAATAAGCCCTGCATATTCAAAGAAAAAAGGTCAGTGCTAAAGAATTTAAAGAATTTTGTGTTTACTTTACACTTTACGTTACTCTTATCGAGAAATTAGCATACAACAAGCTTGTTTCTAGCTAGTTTCTGCTACTCTATTATAGCAGGTTATATAGCAAGGTTATATAGCAAGGTTAATTAGCTGCCAGCTTAGAATGTTTTTAAATCTGTGCCAAGCTCCAAGGTAATACCTAGCTTTACAGCGCCCAGGCAAGCTTTTTAGGCATGTATTTAAACAAAAAAAACCCATGCCCACTTCCAAAAAGGAACAGGACATGGGCTTTTTTATAATAAATTTCTTACAGCGTTGTTATTATATTATCTCCATTATAAAAGTACAAAAACCTGTCAACCCACTAGAAGCTGCTGTAACTGTAACAGTAAATATTCCACCTTCGCCATAAATAGCATAACGATCCTGTGAAGCTGAAAATTCAACAATTCTACCTTCTAATCCTGTAAATAAAATTTTTGAAGGGAGATAAGTATCGCCGGTTACAGGGCTACCGCTCCCATCTCCAATATCAAAGTAGATGGGTATAAACTGCACTCCTGTAACAACAGCAGTAGGGCAAGTTATTCCTCCATCTACTCTTACCGTTACGTTAAAACTACAAGTAGCTGTGTTGCCACCAGGATCTCTAAAAACATAGCTAACTGGTGTTACGCCAACAGGGAAGGTACTACCAGGAGTGGAAGTGCGAGATTCTACAGTAACTATGCCGCTGTTGTCTGAAACTCTAGGTTCGTCCCAAGTTACGCTTGCTGATGTAGCGCCAGCAGTAGCAGTAACAGTAATATCCATTGGGCAATTACTAATTACCGGAGGCACATTGTCTACTGCTGTTATTGTTACGTCAAAAGTACAAGTAGCTTCGTTGCCAGTAGGATCTTCAAGAACATATCTAACTGTTGTTCCGCCAATAGGGAAGAAATCACCAGAACCGTGAGTCCGAGATTTTAAACGAACCGTGCCACTGTTATCCGTAGCTATAAGTTCGGACCAACCTACTAGTCTTCCTTCAACACCCAAAGGAACAGTCTCAGTAATACCACTACTTGGGCAATTAGTAATTACCGGAGGCGTGTTGTCTACGCCTTCTGTTACCATTACCTCAAAAGTACAAGTAGCTGTGTTGCCAGTAGTATCAGAAAAAACATATCTAACTGTTGTTGTGCCAACAAGGAAGAGCTGACCTGGAACGTGACTACGAGATTGTAGAGTAACCACGCCGCTGTTGTCTGTAGCCATAGGTTCTATCCAAGCTATTCCTGTGCTTCCAGTATCCGAAGGAATAAGCCTAGCAATACCACTTGGGCAGCCAGTAACTACCGGAGAGATGCCGTCTACTTCTCTTACTGTTACGGTAAACTCACAATTAGCTGCGTTGCCAGAAGGATCAGCAAAAACATATTTAACTGTTGTTGTGCCAACAAGGAAGGCAGAACCATTAACATGAGTTTGACTAACTAGTAGATTAACCTCGCCGCTGTCATCTTCAGCTGTAATTTCTATCCAAGCTATTGCTGCGCTTCCAGTATTCAAAGGAATACCCTTAGTAATATCATTT
>JAUXHF010000345.1 GCA_030621685.1 Spirochaetota bacterium | reverse complement strand
GCTGCTTATTGTTATAAAAACCCATAAGAATTTATAGGCAGGGAAATAGGCATGGAAATAAGCAGGGAATTCAGATATCCTTGAAATTCAAGGATAGATATGAAAATATGCCTAAAAAGCAAGCTGGGCCTTCTATATAAATGAGAAGAAAATTTACTGGAGAATTTACAGAGAAAAATTTTTTCCTAAGTATAATTTTTTGGCTAGTTTATTCTTAATAAGCTGTTTTGTTGTGCCTTCAGCTATAATGGAGCCTTCAGCCATAATGTAGGCTCGAGAGACAATTTTCAGTGTCTCTCGTACATTGTGATCAGTAATTAAGATACCGATATTTAATTCTTTAATCTGAAGGATTATTTTCTGGATTTCGGCTATGGCAATAGGGTCGATTCCGGCAAAGGGTTCATCCAAAAGCAAGATTTTAGGGTCTGCGGCTAAGGCTCTGGCAATTTCAGTTCTTCGCCGCTCGCCGCCAGAAAGCGTGTATCCGTACTGATCACGAATGGGATAGAGCTTAAAGCGCTTCATCAAGTCTGTGCCATGCTCAATAACTTCTTGACGAGAGAGCTTCTTCGTTTCTAAAATGGCTAAGATGTTTTGCTCAACAGTAAGCTTTCTGAATATGGAAGGCTCTTGAGGCAAGTAGCCTATGCCCATGCGGGCCCTGTGATGCATAGGCCGCTTCGTAATGTTAATATCGTTGTTTAAGAAAATATTCCCGGCATTTGGCTTGATGAGTCCTACGGTTATATAGAAGCTGGTAGTTTTCCCAGCGCCGTTAGGACCTAACAGCCCTACTATCTCGCCTTGATTGACCTTGAAAGAAACTGAGCTGATAACTTTTTTCTTTCGATATACTTTGCTGATTTTTTCTATGTTAAGAGAGAGCATATTTGAAAAGGCTTTAATCTATGGAGATAGAACCCTGAATATCTGATTTTAGGAGCATTTTATTTTCTTCAAGGTCGAAAATAATTTCCCGAGAGCTTACCTCATCGCCAGATGCCTTATCTAAAATCTTTGGTGTGCCAAAAAGTGTTATTATTTTTTTCTCGACACTGTAAATGCCCAAGGATGATGAGGCTTTATTAATTCCATTATCCACTATCACCGTTCCTTTGGCATACATAAGGCTTTGTTTGTCAAAGCGTTCAAGGATATCGGCGGTAACTTCAGTGGTCTTATTTCCGCTAACCCATTTGAAGTAAGGATCGCCTGTAGCCTTAGAATACTCTTCTTGTACATCGTAAAACAATGATTTAGAAAGTATGCTTGTGTTATCTCGATAGTCATGTACTTTAACGTTTCTTTCACAGCGGAAAGTTTTATTTTCTAGAGAGCTAAAAAGAAAAGTGGATTCTTCGCATCGGATATCGCCCCGTTTGCTTCCCATAGAATCATTTTCGATAATGAGGACATTGCCAATGAACACAGAGCGCGATTCATCGTTAAACAG
>JAUXHF010000228.1 GCA_030621685.1 Spirochaetota bacterium | reverse complement strand
AAAGCTCTTCCTCGGGAATGACCACAGCAAAGGCTTTTTCACGGCTCATAAAAAAATCTTCAGCCTGTCTTAAAAAATTCTCGCTTTTCAAGAGATAGTAAAAGAAACTTATATCTTGTCGTGCTGCTTTGTAATAATTTGTTCCAGGAAGCAAGTTTGCTTTATAGGTATAAAGGCTCTTTAAACGATAGTTATCATCAGCAAACCCTTTTGTTTCCTGCAATACGATATAAGCACTATTTTTTAATTCACTTTGAATGCCAACAAGAGTTTCATTTAAGCGTTTGAAATACTCTTCATCAGCATTCGCGCGCGTATCGTAAAGCTCCTGTGAAAACGGAGCAAAGGTTTTATATCGCTTAATGTCAGATTCTTCTCCGTCATCCTTTTCGCCTTCTCCAGAAAGACTAATAGAAAGATTCGTGCCATTACGCATGGGTACTTCTGTAGCCGCCTTTTCAGTAGCCGCCTTGTCTGCTGCGGCATCTTGGGCATGCAGCTTAGCTACGTTTATGCCCAAAGATAAAACTATAACCGAGATTCCTAGCAAGCATAGCTTTCTCTTTTTTTGTATGTCTAGCGGCTCTCGGCAAAAACTTATTGCCGAGAAACAAGCATGGTCTTGTAGTTTTTTTACGTTCATGAAAGCATATTACCTTTAATTTCTTTTTTCACAGGAAAGAGTAGAAAATTTTTTCAGTGTTTTTCTTGTAGTGTTTGTACTTTTACTCTTCTGTAATTGTAGTAGATTCTTTGTAGATGATTCATAAATTTTCGCAAAGAAGCCCAGCTTTACAGAAAAAAATTAAAAATATTCTAAACACAGTAAAAAAACTATCTCTTCAGCTTTTTCAGCGCTGACTCTTCTTTATCACAGAGAATTTTCTTTTTATAATAAATATTACATCTTTTTATTATATATTAGCAGGCTAATAAACTTGAGAGGAATTTATAGCTAAGCTTAAAAAATTTATCATGATCTTCGCTTTTTAACACAAGCAAGTGATGCTCCCCAAAGCTAAGCTTTCTTTTTTCTAAGCCCTAAAGCCAAACGCATAAGAATGTTCTCGTCTTTTATTCGATTACTTTGACGCAATACCTTCAGTTCGGCTAACAGTTGCAATAAGCTAAGCGTATTCGAAAAAGTAAGGGGAAAATGCCTAAATTCATCATAATTCTCAAATTCCTTGCTTTTATTTTCATCATCCTTTGTATCATGCTGCCCTTTCTGTAGCTTTTCTAGTTTGCCTGCTATGAATGCCGCTAAGAGCTGCTGGCAAGTAGGAAGTAGGTTTTCCAGCTCATCGGGATGCTGCCTAGCATAATATAAAAGAAGACCTAAATCATCGCTTGCTTTGAAATGTAAGAGTTTTAAAGCTAAAAAGTTTTTTGAATTTTTTTTCTGCCAAAAATTCTGTTTTTTTCCACTACTCTCCTTATCTTTCCTTTCAAACCTAGCCGCATAATTGCGGATAAAATTTTGCAGCGTAAGCTCCCTAGAAGTTTTAAAAGGAGCCAGTATTCCAAATTTTTCTTTAACAACTCGCTGCATACTTTCGCCTTCTAGGGCGCGAAACCCTATTTTCATAGTTCGGCTTAATAAAGGCTGAGCCACAGTATGCTGAATTCCAGCCGTATCGCTTTGGCCAACAAGAATGAAATTTGTATGCGGCGGCGGTTCCTCGCTATGTTTTAAAAACAGGCCTACCGCTAAGGGATGAATTTTTTCGATACCCTTGATGATGATAAATTTTTGCGCAGCACTATGCTCTGCCCAGCGCATGGCTAAGAGCAGGGAATCTTTAGCTAAACTACCGTTATCTAAAGCATTTTGTAGCATGCCAAGCGCCTCAATATGATCTGGGCTAAGCAAAACACTTAGCGCCAGCTCTCTATGCTCTGCCCGGCGCGCTTTTTGCAAGTTTATATGCACACGATGAATAAGCTGTTCAATAGTTTTTTCGCTTTGCGGCAGGCCATGAGGCAAGCTTGCCTTTTTTGCCTTTAACAACTTAAGAATTTTTTGGCTATGCCTAGCCAATATCCTATAGCTTTCCAGAAGCGCTGTATGCAGTAAAAATTTCTGGGAGAGCATGCCCAAGGCTTCGCCATCGGTTTTTTTTTCGCTAGCTTTCATGCTCTGAAACAACGAGGCCAGAAAACGCAAAAGATAGGTTCTGTCATCCAAAGAAATGCTAAGCACAGACTCAGAGCGAAAAAGAAACACCTTTTTACAAGGAAGACATGTTCCACAGCCAGTTTTTTTTTCACAGAGGATTTTTTGTGCTATGGCATGCGCTGCCAAACTCTTTCCCGAACACGGCGGCCCATATAAATATAAGGCATGATGCATATTCCCCTCATGCAAATTCTTGATGGTAGCCAAAGCCTGTGTTTGCCCAAGCAAACTGTTTAGTAAACTCTCCATTATTTTTCCAGCTCCTCTAAGGCATGTTCATCCAAACTTATCCCGCTAACAAAAACTTTTATATCATGGCGAATGTCTCTTTGCCTGTTTTTTTTGATAGGCTTTTCAGCCAACTTGGGAAACTTAGGCATCGCAGAAAAATTTGATGCCGCCGATTTCCTTGGCCGCAAACTAATCGCCTCAGCCTTCGTTTTTTGCGACTCTCTATCGAATTCCACCAGCAAAGCATACACTTCGCCTTCCTCTCGCTGCATCTTAATTATAGATTGCTGTACCAGTTCCATAAGAGAGCCAATATTTATAGCCGCCTGTTTTTGGAAACGCAGTTCGATGCAACGTTTCTCTTTTGCCGAAGACTTCTTTTCAAGAATAGAGATAATTCTCTGTGGCATCGCCCATAGTTTTAAAGCACAATTATCAATCAAGTTCTGTATGGGCTTAGGAAGCATCTCATCAGCCTCTTCCCTATCAGCTTCAGTGCTATGCAGCATAAGAAGTTTTTTCTTTAAAGACAGAAGTTCTCCAGCATCGCTAAGGCTACTAAGCTCTTTATAAAAGCGCATACGGCTTTGTTCATCGCAGAAATATTCACTTGGCAAGTAAGCCGTTTCTTGAAGATCTACTAACGTGCGTGGGAAGGGCCTAGCTTCATCTTCTTGTGCAAATTCTTCGTTTAAAGATAGATACATGTTTTTATTAAACGCAGCCGCTTTGCACTCTGGTTTATGTTGTTCTTTTTGATACTCGCCTTCCAAGTTAGGGCCCGCTTCTTCCAAGCGAAGGCCCGCTTCTTCCAGCTTGGCCATTCCGCCAGCGTATTCTAAGGCTTTCTGTTCTCTTCTCCGTTTTTCAGTAACAGCCTGCTGCAGAAGTTTACTGTACAGCTCTAAACCTATAAGAGAAAGGTTTCCCGATTGCTCTGTGCCTAG
>JAUXHF010000274.1 GCA_030621685.1 Spirochaetota bacterium | reverse complement strand
GGCACGGTGCATGCTGCACGGGCGGAGGGTATGAAGCAGGCAAAAAAGCTCATTGATGCCGGCGGCGCCGTAAAATTTCACTTTCATTCTAGTCATTAATTTTCCCATGAGTAAATATTCTGCGTCCCTGCATAAAAGTTTGAGTTTAAGCCAGCTTTTCAAAAAATATGCTGAAAAGCAGATTTTTCTTATTGCCGAGATAGGCACGGTGCATGGTACATGGGCGGAGGGTATGAGGCAGGCTAAAAAGCTCATTGATGCTGCCGCCGCAGGCGGCGCTGCCGCCGTAAAATTCCAACATGTTATAGCTGATGAAATCCTCCACCCCCTTAGCGGAAAATTAAGGCTTCTCGGCAAAGATATTAACCTGTACCAACGTTTCAAAAAACTTGAACAGCCCCCCCAGTTTTTTCGGGAGCTTCGTGATTATACCCAAAAACAAGGCCTTCTTTTTTTTAGCTCATTTTTCGGCGAACAGAGTTTCCGTGATTTGCAAAAACTTGAGCTTGAAGCTTTCAAGATAGCCTCCGCTGAATCGGGCTACCTTAAACTTTGGAATCTAGCCCTTTCCAGTAAAGCCCCAAGCCTTGCCCATACCCCCATTATCGCCTCCATTGGAATGAGCGATGAGGCTACGCTTCGCCTGCTCTTAGCTTTTCTAGCTAGCTCTAAACATGCTGTCAAAGAGAACATAGCCCTGCTTCAATGTGTTGTCGCTTATCCAGCAGCAGCCCATGAGTACAATCTTTTGGCGATGCTAGCTTTAGCTCAGCGTAGCGGTTATAGCAGCGGCCTCTCTGACCATAGCCAAGATCCTTTTTTCCTCCCCAGTCTTGCGGCTTTTTTAAAGGGCATGCTTGGCCATACTCTGCTCTTAGAAAAACATATTAAGCTTGAAGGCAGTAGCCTTGGGCTAGATGACCCTTTTGCCATAAGCCCCTTAGAGCTAGCCTTGCTTAGCAAAATGATGAAACGTTGCTATAGCCTAGGCTCGGATTTTAGCAATGGCTCGGCTTTAGTGAAAACGCTTCAAGAGACGCTTCGCCAATGTATCAAATTAGAGAATACGCTTAGCCTAGAAAAGCAAGAAAACTTTATAGTCTTCAAAAAAAAACTAAGCAAAGAAATGGCCATAGCTTTGCTTTTGGCTTATAAAGAAAATGTGAAAGAACATGTGAATTCCAAAAATCTTACGTATGAGGGTTTTTTAAACCAAGCTTCCAGCCAGCATGCTCGGCTAGAAAGCAGCATCTTTAATACCTTAGGCAGTCTTCAATTTCATATCACGAAAAGCGAGCAAGCCTATTATAAAAGCACGAAACGTTCGCTTATAGCCCTTAAGGATATGGCAGCGAATACCTTTGTAGCAGCAGAAAGCGCAGCTTTTCTCCGCAGCGAACAAAACACAAGCCCGGGCTTTCATAGCTTAGAAAACAATTTTGAGCAGCAATGGCAGAGCCAAAAGATACGTCTTAAAACTATTAAAGCTGTTAAAAATGGCCAAGGGCTTAATAAAAGTAACTGCCTTGTTTTATGATTTCTATGTTACTCTATATGAAGTTTAAATAGTATGAATAAAAAAAAGAGTACAAGTATTCTTGAAATGAATGGCGAAGAAGCAAGGAGTTTCCTCTTAGAAGATGAAAGCTATACAAATTTAAACTTACCATCTTATTTTTCTTTTAATCCATTATTAAAAAGTATATCAAAAAAAATTGATGCTGAAAAACTTTTCGAGCTACCAAAAAATTCTAAAAAACCCCATCCACCAGAAGACAGCTCTTATCCGCTCACAATAAAGAAAGATGGTGAATTTTCTTGGCGGACATTTACATTAATACATCCAGTTTCATATGTGCTTTTTGTTCATAATATTACAAAAAAGGAAAATTGGCAGCAAATTATTAACAGATTTAAGGAATTTAAGAATATAGAAAATTTTAACTGTACCAGCATACCTGTTAAGTCAAATACGGAAAATAAAAATAGAGCAGAATCAATAAATATTTGGGTGAAAAAAGTTGAAGAAGAATCTATTGTCTTGGCGATGGACTTCAGTTATATGCTAAAAGTTGATATCGCAAATTTTTATAATTCTATCTACACCCATGCCCTTGCTTGGGCACTTATAGGAAAAGAAAAAGCAACAAAGGAAAAAAATAAAAAAGATGAATTACAGAACTTAATTGATAAATCATTTAGAGAACTCAACAACGGGCAAAGCATAGGAATTCCAACAGGTAACGCTTTATCAGATTTTTTTGCAGAAATGCTTCTGGGATATGCAGATCTAAAACTTTCAAAAAAACTTTCAAAAAAACTTACTGATAAACTTGGTGAAAACTGCTCTTATAAAATTATAAGACACC
>JAUXHF010000287.1 GCA_030621685.1 Spirochaetota bacterium | reverse complement strand
AGTGTGAAAAAAGATGCTATGAAAATGCTAACTATAGCTATGAGTATGTGTTTTTTGTAAAGTATCACTTTGACCTCCTATGAGTCAGTAAAATAATAGTTTGTTAATTGATTGATAATGGTTTGTTGTCAATTCGTTATTGTAATTTGAAGAAAGCAAGAGTGTTTTTGTTACTTTCTTTAATCCCATGGCAGAAAGCCCATTTGTTTTTTGCCGATATCGTTGAGATCGGCTAAGCTGGCACGGTTTGTATAGTTCACTTCTCTATTTTCTTTGGCGAAATCTGGCGAGCTGAGTCCTTGCAGGAAAGTGGGTTTTTGCAATTCTAAGAAAGCTTTATTACGCTTGCATAAGGGAGCCGAGCCTATATAAACAACGCTGCTTTCATCGCTACCTGTATGCGTATCTTCTACGGCATGGACAAGGTCGGAATGCCACCATACGGTATCTCCGGGTTGCATTTTGGGAATGCTTACGAGAGCCTCTAAAAGGGCTTGATGCCAAGTGGAGTCTATAGATTGAGCCTTGCCGGGCTGGGCGCCGCTAAGCTGGGAGTCATCGACGTCTTCAAGGAAGGGTCTTAGCAGAAAATAGGCTGACGCTTCTTTTAGCATGGGAATAACTTTTAGGCTGCCATCGCCCGGGCCTTGCGGGCTTAGGGCCACCCAGCCTTGATAGGTTCGAAAAGCTCGGCAAACAGCAGGCGAGGGAATGTTTTCTACCTCATTACGATAGGCAGCTTCAAAAGGAGAATATTCTTGCCAATTGCCTTGGAATATTTTCTTGTAAATCTTGATGTTCGCATCATCCATCCAGCGTTCCACAGAACCGCCATCAATATGCGGCGATAGCCCCAGGCTGGTATCTTTTGGCTGGCGAATTCGAAGCCTATCGGCATATGTGATATCTTTATTTTTATCAAAATACTGCATGCCATTTTTTTCTGATGTCCAAAACGAATTCAAAAATACTTTTACTTTGGCAAGGTTAGGATGTTGCCGCAGATTCATTTGGCATTTCGACCAGAAAATATTATATATTTGTGGTTTTTTGCTGGCTAAATTTGAGAAATAAGTATCTAAATTTGGATCAACCTTCTGCTTGTCATAATCGTTTTCTTGCAGATACTCTTTAAGACCAGCATACCACGTATCTATTTGATGTTTGGGGATGACGCCACGGACTACTATGGCTCCTTTCTTTTTGAAGTTTTCAATGGTATCTGCCGGCAGAGATTGCTGCAGCAAATCTTGCATTTCCAGTATGGGTATGGCCGTGCCATTTTGTTTTTCTTCTCTTTGTATCTCTTCTGTTTTCTGATGCACGGCTTCGCTTAAGTTGCCCCAAAGCGACTTCATATCCTTTGGCATGAAACTTTTTATATGTTTTTTTGCCTGAATAATTTTTTCTTTACGTTCAGCGGTATTTGACCAATCTATTTTGGGAAGCATTGTTTTTAGCACTTCTTTTATTGATACATGAACAGAGAATTTTTCAAGAAATTAATAAGCTAATCATGAGGCTATTAAGTAAAAGCGACATGATTTATTACATGTTATATGTTTCTATTGTATGTGATAGTTTTTTTAAAGTCAAGAGTTTTTAAAAAACAGCTTGTGTATAAAAAAATTAATAAAAACCCCCTGCATTGAGAAAAAGAAAAATTTTTTAGCTAAAATTAAATAAAAAAGCAATGTTTTTGAAATAACAAGGCAAGTTATTCTAGGCCTTGTTAAGTAGCCAGAGTAGCCGGAGTGGTGGGGGTAGTCGTAATTATTAGATAATTTATACAAAGCATAGCAAGAGGCTAAGCTGAAGCCTGAAGCCTGAAGCGAAAAATAAAAGACCTGAGCTAAATATAGAAAGTTAGCCCAAAATCTTTATTTTCCTAAGGCATTTACATCATGCCAAATTCGTGGACATCTATGCTGCAACCTTCATGCCAGCTAAGATGGGGGTGATTTTTGAGTAAAGATTTGGCTTCGTCTAAGTTTTCTGCTTGAATGATAGAGTAGCCGTTAATCTCATTCCTGCTAGCTTGTTCTTTTTGGCCGGCTAACAGCTTTTGTCCGGGCTTGAGCGGAGATCCAAATTCTACGAGCTTATCGCCAGCACTGTCTTTCCAAGCCATCCAAAGGTTCATCCCTTCGGTTTTTTCTTCGGGAGTGGATTCAGCCATTTTGGCCATTGCACTCGTATTTGAATTATAAAATACAATAAATTTTTTCATAAAGACCTCTGTTTAGGTAT
>JAUXHF010000017.1 GCA_030621685.1 Spirochaetota bacterium | reverse complement strand
CAGGGCATTAATAAAACGGCCTGCTTTACCAATTATTTTACCGTAGTCTTCAACATTGGCCTCGACTTGGATTACGTTTGTTTTTTCAGCTTCACGGACTTGTACCTTAATATCATTAGGGTGATCAACCATTAGTTTAAGAACAAACTCCACAAATTCTTTTTGTTTTACGCTATCGCTCATATTGTAAAGAATCCTTTTAAATTTTTTTTAATGTAAGAATGATAAAAACATCTATAGCCTTAAAAAACTTGCATAGATTGTATAAAAAATTACTTAGAAATCAAATAGCTGTAGTTTTTTCTTTATTTTGAGTATTTTCTTTCGTAGGCGGGGGTATATCTTCTTTTTTAGGGCTAGGGTTTTTTTCAGCTTGCTTGGCTTCTTCGGCGGGCTTTGTTTGTTCAGCCTCTTTTTTCTTTTGCGATTCCAGTTTTTTAAGAATGCTACGTTCCTTGTTAAACTTACTTTCCTCGCGAGACTTCAGCTTTTCCGCCATAGCATGAGTTTGCTTTTTGCGTTTTTTCTTTGGCTTTGAAGCTTTTTTCTCTGTGAGCTTCTCGTCATGAAAAGTTTTGAGAATGCCATTTTTATGAAAAATATCGGATACTGTTTTACTAGGCTGCGCACCAACTTTTAACCAATGTAGAATGCGCTTGATGTTCAAAACTACTTGCTTTTCGCTATCTTTGACCATGGGATCAAAATGCCCCAGCTTCTCAAGGTAGGCGCCATCTCTTGCCTTTCTGCTATCAACAGCTACAAGCCTGTAAAAAGGAAATTTTTTCTTACCCATTCGGGTAAAGCGTAAACTTACACTCATGTATTATTTTTTATCTCGTTTAAAATATAGGTTTTTATTGATGTTTTATGCCAAAGCTACTCATTATAACATGCTGTTAGGTTATTTAAGTAAAATATATGAAAGTTTGTTGAAATAAAATCAATAAGGCTTAAGTGCTAGCGCTAAACAAAATTTCTTTTCAAAAATTTCTTTTCATGAGCATGCAGCTTATATATCAAACTAGGATACTTATTAGAGGTATTCATAGGCATGGCAGTTATAGGCATGGCAGCTATAGGGCTAGGGCCTTCTGTTAAAGAGGAAAAGCGTTTTTATCGATACCCATAGAACTAAACATTTTCTGTGCCTTCTTAGGATCTTTTGCTTTCTTCATCATCGATTTTATTAAAGAAAATTGTTTAAGTAACTTATTAATATCGGGGATGTTGCGTCCCGAGCCTCTGGCAATCCGTTTTTTTCGGCGGTTGTTGTTAAGCAAAAAAGGTTTTTCTCTTTCTTTCTCGGTCATAGATTGAATGAGGGACTTCATGACCAGCATAGGCCTGTCATCTAAATTAGCTGCATCTAACTTTTCTCCCATGCCCGGCAGCAAGGATAGCACAGACTTAAGAGGTCCCATTTTGCTAATTTGCTCAATTTGCGTGAGGAAATCTTGGAGGTCGAATTCGTTTTTTGCTATTTTCTTTGCTAACTTCTCTGTTTTTTTTTTATCAAAACTTTGCTCTACTTTTTCTACCAAAGATATAACATCGCCCATGCCCAAAAGACGGTCTGCATAGCGAATGGGGCTGAAAGCCTCTAAATCCTCAAGTTTTTCTCCCGATCCGATGAAAGCGACAGGCAGACTCAAGACATGTTTTACAGAAAGAAGTACGCCTCCGCGGGTATCAGAGTCGAATTTCGTGAAAATAAGCGAATTGACAGGATAGGTCTTATGAAAAGTTTCAGCTGTGCGAAGTGCTTCTTGACCAAGCATGGAATCGCAAACTAAGATATTCGCATCTGGCTTGGCGAAATCGCCTATAGTTTGAAGCTCATCAAGCATATCCGTATCTAGCTGCGTTCTGCCTGCCGTATCGAAAAGAATAAGGTTATGCGAGTGTTTTTTTGCGTATTTCTTAGCGTTTTTAATTATTTTTTTTAATCTTCGCTCGCCTTCTTGCTCGAAATAAGCGACTCCGGCTTGCTGGGCTAAGCGCTGCAGCTGCTCAGCTGCTGCAGGTCTATGGATGTCTAAAGAAACCAGTAAAGGGTCACGCTTCTCTTTAAGATAGAGTGCCAGCTTCCCGATGGTCGTTGTCTTGCCACTACCTTGCAAACCACAGAGCATAATAACCGTGCTAGAAGTAGCCTCATTTAAAGGCAATTGGAAGCTGTAGGGTTTTTCCGAGCTTTCTCCATTCCAACCAAGAAGCAAGGCCAGTTCATCGCGGAAAGTTTTAAAAAACACGTTACTGGGCGTTAGGCCCTTAAAGACTTCTTTTCCTAGGGCCTTTTCTCGTACTTCAGCCAGAAAATTTTTGATGACAAAAAGCGAGACATCGGCATCAATCAGCGCCATGCGAATTTCTCGCAGCGCTAACTCTATGTTTTCTTCGTTTAGTTTCTGCTTCAGCGAAAACTTGGAAAGTACGGCTGTTAGCCCTTTTGAAAGATTTGAAAGCATGGGTTTTTAGTGTTCTTAAAGGCTACACGGCTATATTCTTAGCCTTATTTCTAGCCTTTTTAAACTATAACTTGGATGGTATTCGTTTTGATATGTATTTGTAACATAGTTATTAGATGGTGAATTAATGTGGTGAATTAATGTGGTTTTGCCAGCGGTGGATGCCATAGCTATAATTTTGAGCGACTCTTTAAGTATAGCGTTCATTTCTGCGTTAATTTTTTAATTTTTCTAATTTCTTGTTCCATTGAAGTTTGCTACAAAAGCTGTTATAAAATTTGCTACAGTTAGCATATATGAAGAAGCGTAAAAATTGATACTTCTCTTAGGTTAATAAAGATTATACTTATGATATAAGTAGATATAAGTAGGTATAAGTAGGTAGAAGTAGGTAGAAGTAGGTAGAAGTAGATAGAGGCACATTAAATTTGAAAACAAGTATACTTTGTTTTTTAAAAACCACAAGAGATTTCATGAGTGCGCATAGTTTTTTTCTAAGAAAATGCAGAAAAGGATGCATGCCTTTTTCTAGATACAGCACGGTGCTTTGCCTGCTTTTTTCTGCATTATTTCTATATACTTCGGTGTATGGCATAGAAATACGTTTGAAAACTCCGCATAGGTTCTACTTTGAAGACGATTACATTTACGTTGATGCCGAAGGGAGTGCGAGCATTATCTCTGAAGATATTTTAGCTATTTTAAAAAACAATATTCCGATAACAGTTACCTATTATTTGAGGCTTTATGAAAGAAATTTTTTCGTATTTTCTTTGCCAAGGCAAGATGTACAGATAATAAACCGTATCCGTTTTGATATATGGTCGGGTAGCTACTTTGTCGAGAAAGCTGGAGAGCTTTGGCCTTATTCGGATATCCCTGCGCTAGAAGAGGCGATTCTTAACTTGCGGCATGTGCGGCTAGCTCATGTGAGTAAAATAGATCCAGAGAAAAAATATTTTGTGAAATCCCGAGTGACCATCAAGGTAAAAAACCCATCGCAATATTACTTTTATTACCTTATAAACAACTTACTTTCAATTTTCCAATACCGAAGTTCTTATAACACCAGTAAAGACTATAGCGGAGCTTGTTTACTTCAGCTGGAAAGCGATAATAATTGTTTATAAGCTAGAGCTTAGCTTAGCTATGGAAATACTTTGGAAACTTAAGCCTTTTGTATCGAAAAAGATATGGGGGCATGAAAACTGGCTACTTTCTTGCCGGCCTGAGGGAGCCTGCCATGTAAGCAATGGCAGCTACGGGGGGCTTACCTTACATCAGGCTTTACAAAAACTTGCTGGGAAAAAAGAGGGGCAAGCCTATAGATATAGGGCTATTGCCAGCGATGCTAGCAAGTTTCCTCTTTTGGTGAAAACGATTCACACGCAACAAAAGCTTTCTGTGCAAGTGCATCCCGGTGATTTCAGTGATGCTTTGGGTAAGAAAATTTCAGGAAAAACAGAGTGTTGGTATTTTTTAGCAGCAGAGAAGAAAGCCGTTGTTTTTGCGGGCTTTGATGCTAAGCTGGCTCTGCTGGCCAAGGCTGGCAAGGTATCGCCCAAAAAGCTACTACAGAAGTTATTAGAAAAAAGCGATGAAGAATTTGAGTGTCTGCTGCGCGGCGTGGAAGTGAATGCCGGAGATTTTTTCTATATTCCAGCGGGCATCGTACATGCTCTTGGGGCTAGGCTGCAGCTGCTAGAGGTTCAGCAAAACAGCGATATAACCTATCGTCTTTATGATTATGGCAGAAAGAGGCAGCTACATATAAAAAAAGGGCTTGCTGTAGCCAATACAAGTGCTTGCGGCGAGTATATTGAGGCAGCCCAGTTTCAAGGAAAACGATGCCGCTACTTTACTGTCTCAAAGAAACTACTGGACTTCAATTCCTCTAAGCAGGCTACTAAAAACCTTAGAAAAAAAGGCCATGCCGGCAGCATGAGAGCCTACTTTTTGTTAGATGAGGGAAAGCTTCGTTTTAAGCACAGCCTTAGTAAAGAAGTAATCAGGCTATCTGCGTACGACTGTCTGTATACACCTCTTAACGATGACCTGCATGGGCTTGCAGAGTACATTCCATCTGGCCGTGCCAATGTGATGGAAATTACAGGCTATTTCTAAGGTCGGAATAAGATAAATATAAATATTTTTACCTTGCCTTATGCCTAAGATGAAAGATTAGCTAAGACGAGAGCATTATTTGCCTGTTCGTAGTTTCTTAATTCTTCTTTTTCTTCTGACTTTCTTTTTATTAAGCTTAGCTTTACTTTTTCTTCTTTTCAAACAGCACCTCAACGCTTGTAGATGGTAATGTCAAAGGATTATATTTGCTAGGGTTGTTTGGCAACTCTTTCGTTCTTTACGAGCAAATAATATTTTTCTACAAAACCTCTGGTCATGTTTTTACACTTTACCTTCGTAACTTTTTAAAAACAGGCTACGTTTTGTAAAGAGTATGTAGTATAGCATGAGCCATGTTTTTTTGTTAGAAATTATTTCTGAAATGATGAAAGAAGCCTAAGGAAAGCTTGTTCTTAGCTGTTTAGCGTTATTAAATTGGGTTTATTTCTGCCAAAGATGCTTTCTATTCCATATTTTCATGGGGAAGTGTTTAGCTTGAAGGCAAGGAAAGCTTGTTCTTAGCTGTTTAGCATTATGTGAAGTGGGCTTATTTCTGCCAAAGATGCTTTCTATTCCATGTTTTCATGGGGAAGTGTTTAGCTTGAAGGCAAGATTTCCGATATTTTTACCGGCCTGCGTTCTTTAAGCGAGCGTTCTGCGGCTTCGGCAGCAAGCAAGGCAGCTAGGGCATCTTCAAAACCAAGCAGAGGCTTTGTATCTTGAAGCAGCGCTTGGGCAAAAGCATGCAGCTCATTGACATAGGCTTTGGCATAACGCTCAAGAAAGAAATATTGCACCGGCTCTCGGGAATGCGCTTCTTTACGAAAAATATGCACAGCAGAGGGATACTCGTTTTCGCAGGAAAGCATGCCAAGACTGCCTAGCACTTCGGCGCGCTGATCGTAGCCGAAAACAGCCTCTCGGCAGTTCTGTATCATGCCCAAAGCGCCGCTTTTCAGCTTTATTACCGTATAGGCACTATCAAGATTGCCGAATTCTGCTTTCCCTGCCTTATTGGCCGAGCAGAGCATGGCTGCGGTGGCCGTTACTTCTTCAATTTCACTGCCGCTAAGAAAACGGATCATGTCGAAATCATGAATACTCATATCTTTGAAAATGCCAATATGCCCCGATGTTTTCATGTACTCTTTTGCTGGCATGGCAGGGTCGGCCGATAGTATTGTTACCATGCGCAGGTCACCGATTTTTCCGGATTCAATGTTTTTGCGCATGCTGGAAAAAGTAGGATCGAAGCGGCGATTAAAGCCAATCTGGAATTTCACGCCAGAATGCTCTAAGCTGGCTTTACAAGAAAGAGCATCTAGGCTACTGATGCTCATCGGCTTTTCACAAAAAATATGTTTATTGGCTTTACAAGCACTTTTGATAATATCCGTATGTGTGTCATGCGGGCTTGCAATTAAAACAGCATCGATATTTTTTTGGGCGATTAGCTCTTCGTAGTCAAGGTAGGAGTTTGGTATCTCTAAATTTTCAAGTATGGCTTGGGATTTCTCGATAAAAGGGTCGGAAACAGCGGAAATAGATATTTCAGGGATACTTCTTCGTATGTTTTGGGCATGCAGCTGCCCAATTCTGCCAAAACCAATAATTCCAATATTTAATTTCTTGATGGACATAAATTTACCTTTATTTTTCTCTATTTACTCGCTTAGCTCTATTTTACTACTGTTTTCTTCTTTTTTTATGGTATATAGAGCTGTTATTGTGTTCATGTTTTTATTTCCTAATGCTTTGTAATACTTTTTGCTCTTTGAGTAGGCATAGTTTTATGCTGGCTGGCTTATGTATGCTAAAAAAATGGCTAAGAGTGTACGTTACTAAGAGTAGAACAAGAAAAGTATTGCAAAGCATGGCAAAGTATAAATTTGCCGTATTAAATTAAGTTGATATTGTATAATATAAAAGAAGAGTATTTAGCAAGAAGTTCGCAGTACAAGCTGTTTTAAACAGAAGTGCTGAGGAAAGTCCGAACTCTTTCGTTTGAAGATGCCGGGTAACCCCCGGAGCTTAGAGTTTTTATTATAAAAAAACTAGGTATGGAAAGTGCAGCAGAAAAAATACAGCCACAGGTTTTACTTGTAAGATTTGTTGGTAAAGGTGAAATGGAGGTGTAAGAGACCCCCGCAATTTTAGCAATAAAGTTGGCCATGTAAACCCCATCAAGAGCAAGAAAAAAGCAATGCCTGCAGAAAGGCCTGTAAAGTATATTTAGAGTGCTTTTGTGAGAAAGTAAACGATTTCTTGAATGATTTTTTCGTTTCAGGTAGGGCGGTGTTCGCTATATTTCACTGGCAACAGTGGAAAGAGATAAATGAACTTCAGCTACAAAATTCGGCTTATTGCTAAATGCTCTTCTTTTTGGCTCTGCTAGAAGAATGTAGGATATTGTATAGGAGACTCGTGATTGACTATGAAAAACACATTCGTAAAGAAAATAAAAAAACTATTTAAACCAAACGTATATGCGATGAGCTTTGTGCTGTTGCTGGCAGCACAGCTATCGCCATTAGCGCAGCTATCGCCGTTACTCGCGCAAGATGCGGAGGGCTTCATATCTAAAGATTTTGTATTGGGGTATAAAGATATTCACTTTTACATGACCGTAGATGAAGTAAAAGCAAAGATAGCAGAAAAAAAATTAGATGAAGGCATAGAAGTAAGAGAAATTGATTCTGATATCTTCGCGCTTTCTCCGGCACTGCGCCAAGATTTTGTTTTTTATAATCATTTTACTGGGAAATATTTTGATATGTCTGTGTTTGACGGAAACTTTGGAGAGTTTTTAGAGAATTCGCATAACAACAGAGCGAATTTGAAAATGTTATATTTGGATGAACGCTACAAAGAAGATTTCAAGATACTTATTCTCCCAGCAAAACCCGAAGCGGGCAGACACTTTGAGTATCGATTTGTTTTTTTCGTAGCTAGAGAAAATGGCATACGTACAGAGCGGCTTTTTGCAGTCTCTTTGTTTTTTAACTTCCGTAATAAGAAAATAGGTGACTTTTATGTTACTCCTGCAGGCTATTTAGATATATTAAAACAAAAAGTATATGAAAAATATGGCGCACCGCATTCAAATAAGACGATTACTGTGAAGAATTTATACAATAAAACCTATCAAACCTATAATTTTGCTTACTCAAGCTTAGGCTATGAAGAAAACATCGATGAGCCCGGAAATTTCTCGCATAATATGCAAGTTCATGTAAGCTATAACACCTTGCTTGGGAACATTGTTGCTAATTTCCAGCTAAGTTATGTAGCAGCAGCTTATATTTGGAAACTTTATCCAGAGTTTAAAAGCTCAGAAGTAGATTACGAGAATATTGATTTAGACAATCAAATAGAAGTTGATTTCTAAAAGTATTAAATAGAAATTGATTTCTAAAAGTAAAAACACGAAATAACAAAAAGGATACAAAACATGGCTTCAATTAAGAACAATGCCAACAATACGAGTGTTGTTATAAAACCTGAGGATAGGCTTATCGAGGCCGGTGAGAAAATTGGCATTCCCTTTGGCTGCACTGAGGGAAACTGCGGCACTTGTCTTGTGCGTATTGTTAAGGGGCAAGCAGGCTTAAATAAATATTCCGATAAAGAAGAAGCTTTCGGACTTGAAGAAGACGAACGACTTACTTGCCAAATGCGTGTTCTTCATGGCGATGTGCTTGTTGAAGTGTAAAGCTTCATTTTTTAGCTTGTTTATACAGAATTATTTTTTTATATACAGGAATTACTTTTTGTGAAAAACATGAGCACTTTCTTTAGCTTGTTAAAGCTCTTCCATGCTGTGCTTGGCATGCTCATAATACTTTCTTTGCTAAGCTGCGCTGTGCCTATGCCCTATATTCGTACGGCGGACAAAGTGCCTAAGGCTTTCGAGAAAAAAAGCACTGAATCTGTTTTTTATCTGCAAGATGCTGTCCTTAAAGGAAGTCGTGAAACAGCGTCAATGAGCCTCTATTATTTGGGGCGTTATTACCAACTAGCGCTTTTGGATGGGTCTGCCATAGCTAAAATGAAAGATAAAGAAGATTTCCTACATGGCTTAGAAGTTTTTTTGATGAAGCATTACTTTTCTGAAGATTTAAAAGATTTTGTGCAGAAAAATATTATTGTAGAGGCGCTCTCTTATGGGCTAAGGCGTAAGCTAAGCTCGGAATTTTTCATTAAAGTATTTCAAAGTGAAGAAAATACGAATGTTCTTGCTTATGCTTTAGCTGTAGGCAAAGATAGGTTTAAAGAATGGGATACAGAGCTGAAAAAATCTCGCGCTGGCCAAGTGCTTTTTAAAAATGAAGCTTATGCGTTAGAGAAAGCAAGTTTGAATCAAAGCTTGTTGAAGTTGGCTGAAATTCTCACGGAGCATTGCTCTTTTCATGTTCTAGCAGAATCGCAGGCTGTTTCCAGGTCCTCAATGAACTGCCTAAGCGTAGCTGGCAGCTTCAATGTAGAGTATCGCCGCAATATCCTTAGCTTTTTGGAGAAATATTTAACAGATTTGGAAAACACTGCAGGGGCAGATACGCAGCTTTTCTTAGTAGCACAAAGCATTTCTCTGCTCAAGAAAACAGAGCTTATCGAAATCAGATAGCCACAAAAACAGCCATGTTTAAACAAAATAAAAATACTCGTTTCCAAATTTCAGCTAAAGTGAGAAGCCGCCGGTCTTCTAGCAGCCTAGGTTCTTTTTCGGCTTCGGCTTCTTCGGCTTCTTCGGCTTCTTCGGCTTTTTTGGCAGCCTGCTTGCTGCTGGTATCTAGCCTAACGCTTCTTTCATGTAAAGAGCTTTTTTATGCTAAGGCAAGAGTTGAAAACATGAAGCAAGTGGCCATGCTGAGTATTGTTTTTAATGAAACCAGTTATGCCGATACGGAAATCCCTCTGAAATTCCCCGATGCTACTTTCTTTGTAGAATCCTATACTTCGGCGCTTCTCGAAAACTTTAATGATAACGAGAAAAACGTTGAGCTTTTGCCAATCTCCGCAAATGAGCTTAAAGAGATGCTTAAAAGTTCTTCTTTTTCAAACTATCCGTATACTTTGTTAGAAAGTGGTACTTTGTTTATGAGGCAAGCTCCCAGCGAAGCCGAGCTTGCCGCCTTCCAAGAAATTTTAAGAAATGTTAACAATTCCTTATCTTACTCCATGGTTTTAGTGCTGAATTCATCTATTTGGGCGCAGACTATTTCGGGCAAGATGTACGTATATGGTCCTAAAAATGAGGTAGCTTGGAGCGAGAAACTTGAATATAACTCGGGGTATATTGTAAACGATGCTGGCTCTGATCATCTTATGCGGAATGAATATTTGTACAAAATGCCTAATACGGATAGCAGGCACGAGAGTGAGCTTAAAAAAGTAGCTAGCGATCTTGGCAAAATCACCGCTGACTCCTTCAAAGAAAGTTTAGCTTTGATTTATAAAAAGAAAAGACTCTAACGCATAACTAAGGTTTGCTACGCTTAATTTTAAAGCCTAGCAAAATATTAAAAGCGGCTCATTCTAATTGGAGATGGCTTCTTTTGCTAGCCTATCAACAAAGTCATTCCATTGATTGTTAAAGTGCGATGACACTTTTTGAAAACGAAGTGACAAAAACTTCTTTTCTAATTCTTGTATGGCCTGCACATAGAGTTTTGAAGCAGCAGCTTTAGCTTTCCAATCGCCTTTGGCAAAATGCTCTAGTCCAGCATAATCGAAGATGATAAGGACGTTTTTGGTATATTTTTCTTTTGCTAGCCAGCGGAGACCAGCAAGAAGAGCATGCATTTCGCCATCTACATTCCTGCCTTTCGATGGAGACGGAGTTGTTCCAGAATCTTTTTTGATGAGTAGCCCCCTGCTCTGGCAGATAGCCCATGCCCAGCCGGCTTTAGGGTAGCCATCTTTAAAAGAGCCATCGGTATAGAGTGTTAGCGAATCTGCCTTATGGAGAAGCTCTGTATGTTCTTTTTCGTGCTGCATTTCCTTATGCTTGGCGCTCTTACTTAGAAAAGAATGTCTTGTTATGTTTTCAAGGAATGCTTCGGCCTCTTTTTTCGTTTGGAATTTTTTAAATTTGGCATGAGGAACACCATTCACATAGCTTCGGCAGCTTTCCCAGTCATTAAAAACATAAGGAGTTTTATTTACGTAGGCTGCATAGAACACTGTTTTGGCTATGGAAGAATTCTTTGATGATTTTAGTTTTTTTGGTCTCATGAGCCGGCTTTGGGGTTATAAAATTAGGCTGCTTCTCTAGCATGGATGTTTAAGATAAGTTTAAGAGTATCCAAGTTAAGCAATGATTGACTTTAAGGCAAGCCTAGCTTTTTCTACTAAGACATAGAGAGTAGGGAGCATGAAGAGTAGTAAGAAAGTGCTTGCTGCTAATCCCCAAACAATGGTTATGGCCATGGGGGCTAAAAAAGGCTCTTTTCCTAAAATGCCATAGGCTAGCGGGAAAACTCCAACAATCGTAGTAATGGAGGTCATAACAATAGCACGAAACCGTAGGCTGGCCCCCTCTAAGGTGGCTTCAAGCAATTCTTTTCCCTCGGCTCTAAGGCTGTTTATTTTGTAGAGCATAACTAAAGAATCGTTTACGACAATGCCTGTAAGGGCTATGGCTCCAAGAAAGGGCATAAGACCAAGCGATACCTTGTTTAAGGCTAGAGCAATGATTATCCCCATAAAAGCAAAGGGGATTATGGACATAATAATAAGCGGTTGGATGAAACTGCGAAATAAAATGGTAAGTACAAAATAAATCCCGAAGAGCGCTAAAAACAAGGCACGTAAGCTGCTAGTATTTAATTCGTCTTGTCGGCTTTTCTGCCCGAGAATCTGGTACTGCGTACCCGGAAATTCGGCTTCAAAAAAACTTATTTGTTTTTCGAGTGCTTTATATAAATAAGGTGATCCGTATTCTAGGCTTTTGGGATCTTCTAAATCGGCGCTGATAATAAGATAGCTAAGACTGTTTTCGCTGGTAAGCCGGCTACTGCTTCTTGTCTCATCAAGAGTGGCGAAGTTTTTAAGTGCTATGGCGTTTCCTGTTTTTGCTAAGACTTCAGTTTCTAGCAAAGACGCAGTATTCTCCGATTCCTTATTGCTTGGATACTCTACAAAAACACTGACATCATCATGAAGATAGCCGTCGTATGGTAAAGAGTTAATTACGGTGGCTTCAGAGCCAGAAAAGACATTTTTCACGGTGCTAGCGATACTATAAACATCAATGCCTAAAACAGCTAAGGTATGTTCTTCTGGCTGGACAATAAGCTCTTGTTGTCCAAGGCGATAACTACTGGTTACCGAGCCTAAGTTTTTTAGTTCTGCTAGAAAAACTTCTACGGCCTTAGCAGCTTTAATCATGGTATTGATGTCTTGGGCAAAAACAAAAATTTCGGCGGCACTACCCACATGTGGGCCGCCGCGTCTCTGGCGAACTTCAGCGCGAAGCAGGCCGGGAATATTGCTAAGACTATCTTCAACGTTGCGGATAATTTCTTTATTGGAAATCTTCCGTTTGGTATCTAAGTTAATCCTAAGGTTTCCAAGATGGCTTTGGTTTTGGGAACGCCTGCCGTAATGAGAACCGCCATCTCTGCCCACCGTAGAGATTATTTCAAGCACATACTCTCCGCTACTTGTGCGCACTTTCTCTTCGGCTGCATCAACAATCAAGGTAGTGTCCAAAAGGCTATTGCCGGTTTTTGTCACTAAATCGACAAGGATGCTTTCGGTGGTGCTGGGAAAGAATACAAAGGATATTCTTGAACGCAAGAGCCACGTAGCGCTTAGCATAAGTATGCAAAATAAGCCATAGCTAAGCAGTGGTTTTTTTAGCATATTCCTCATGAAATTTGTATAAAAAACAAGGACATACTGAAACCAGCCGCGTATTTTCTTTGTTTTGCTTGCCGAAGCCAGGCTGCTCTGTGGCAGTTGTTGCTTCCTGTCTTTGATATGGGCCAGGTGTCCTGGCAGTATAAATACACATTCTACGAGTGAACAAAGCAAGGTGATACAGACCACCAAGGGTATAAAACTTAGCACTTTGCCCAAGGTTCCGGGCAAGGTGATAAGCGGAAGAAAGGCCAAAATAGTGGTGGCTATCATGGCAAAAACGGGAATGAGAATTTCGCTTGTGCCGCTAGCCGCCGCTTCATAAAAAGTTTCGCCTTTTTCTACGCGGGCGTAAATATTCTCGGAGACTACAATGGCATCATCTACCACCATGCCAATAACAATGATAAACCCAAACATGGTAATAAGGTTTAAAGTTAAGCCAATAGCATACATGATAAGCACGGCTAGGCATAAAGAAAAAGGTATCCCAAGCAGTGTCCACAGGCTTATTCGGTAATCGTAGAACAGAATAAGACAAAGAAATACTAAGAAAAGGCCAACGGTGGCGTTGGAAGTAAGCACTTGCAATCTTCTTTTTACGTAAAATGATAAATCGCTGGAATAAACAATATCGACATATTTGGGTAGCAGGTTTAAATGGGCATGGCGGTAGCGTTCTAGCAAGGCGCGTATTTCTTTGGAGATGCGAATGGTATCACCTGTTTCTAATTTGTAAATACTTACCCAAATACCTTCTTTGCCATAAGAGCGACGAATGACGCTTTGTTCCTGATAGCTCAAGGAAAGCTCTGCCACGTGGTTAAGCCTAATAAAGTTTCCGTTATCGTTAGCTTGTATCACGGTGTTTTCGATATCGGAGACAGATGCATATTGTTTTGTAGTTTTTAGAAAAAACTCTTCGTCGCCAAGAAAAAACTTTCCGGCGGGCAGGCTTATATTATTAGCAGCTAAGGCAAGAGAGACTTGCTCTATTTGTATATTGAATTCCTGCATTTTGCTGGGGATGAGGGTAACCCTTATTTCTGCTTCGGCGTAACCCGATTTCTCAACCCGCCCGACACCAGATATTTTTTTGGCATCTTGTTCAAAGATGTCTACAATACGCCTAAGCTCTTCGGTGCTGCCGCTACTCACAAAGCCGATGACCATGTTCACAACCGATCGTGAAAATTGAATTTGACGCACATTTGGCTCATCAGCGTCAAGCGGCAGGTTTTTCTTTTCTATATCTACGGCAGACTTAATATCTTTTAGCACTTTTTTACTTTCAAAACCAGCGCTGCTATCCACTTCGAAAATAACGACAGAACTGCCTTCTACCGAATAAGAACGTATTTCTTCTTTGCCGGCTATGTTTTGAACGGCTTTTTCAATTTTCTCGGTAATTAAAGTCTTAATCTCATCGGCAGAAACTCCCGAGTAGCTGGTTGAGATGGTAATCCTATCTGAGCCAATATTGGGAAAGCCATCTTTTTGTCCTGTAATAAAAGTGAACACTCCAAAGACCATTACCAGAAGTACAAAAAGATTAAGTGCCTTTGATTGGCTTATGAAAAAACGTATCACTTTAAATTTCTCTTTAACTTATAACGTTCATACTTTAACAAATATGCGTAGAAAAATCAACATGAAAGCTAGGCAGCTTTCATTGCCGTCGAAAAGCTAGGCAGCTTTCATTGCCGCCGAAAAGCTAAGCAGCTTTCATTGCCGTCGAAAAGCTAAGCAGCTTTCATTGCCACCGGAAAGCTAAGCAGCTTCCATTGCCACCGGAAAGCTAAGCAGCTTTCATTGCCGCCGAAAAGCTAAGCAGTTTTCATTGCCGCCGAAAAGCTAAGCCGCTTTCTTGTTGCCGCCGAAAAGCTAAGCCGCTTTCTTGTTGCCGCCGAAAATCTTGCTAAGCCGAAGCATCGTATTTTCAATGG
>JAUXHF010000202.1 GCA_030621685.1 Spirochaetota bacterium | reverse complement strand
AAGGCTGATGCCCTATGATGTTAACACTCTGACCTTCAGCTTTAATACTTTAAGCCTCACTTTAAGCTACGCATCTAAGGTTATTTAACGTATCTAGCATCCTAGCATTTAAAAAATTAGAGCTTTAGAAAAAATTTTAGCTAGGTTTTGGAATTTCAAGTCTTTGTTTCAGGTTTTTTCCTCAAGACTTCTTCCCAGCCTGAGGTTTTTTCTTTTTCGTCTTGGGCTTCGACTTTTTATGCTTAGCTAGGATCTTGGGCGCAGGCTGGGTGCTTGCAGCAGAAGATTTATTCAATTTATCACCAGGGCTTGGGGCAGGCGAATTTGGGGCAGGAGAATTTTGGGCAGCAGTTCTAGCAGTTTTGGGCTTCGAGTTCTTATTGCCCCGCTTCTTCGTAGAAGCCTATACCTCGGCTACATGTTTTTCGCTATTTTTTTCTTTCTCATCTTTTTTCTCCGTCTTTTTCAGCTCGGGCTTCTCTGTTTCCTTTTCATTCTTTTCAGTTTCTTCTTCAGCTTCGTTTTTCTGGATGTTATTCTCATCGGAATTTTTAGCAGGCTTTTTGGCATGATTTTTGGAAGAAGTACCAGCGGATTTTGAGAAGCTACACAGAAAAAGCGGCACAAAGGGCAAGACTATCCACCAGCTAGAATAGCCGGCATCGTTTAGCCGTTTCAGGCTGACAACAGCAAATATATAATAGAGAACAAAAATCCCATGTAAAATAACAAACAAGCCCAATAATAGAGCCGATGTTTTGCCAATCAGCAACGAAAGCGGCGCTAGCTGAGAGAAAATCTCTGTAAGCTGTATGCCTTCAAACTGCAAGACCTCCGCTGCCAAGCCTAAAGACAGCCTGCCCCAGTAACCCAGTGCTACGTACAGACCAACGAGCCCGGCTACAAAGAAAATAAGAAAGAGAAAGAAGTGAAGCCTTGAAGCCTTGCCCCTACCTGTAATGTTAAAAAAAACCTTAGTAATAAGAAACTGTTTTCGAAACTCTGTGTCTTCTGTATGGCTTGTCATGGAAAAACATCCTCATTAATTAAAAAAACGAATTCAGCAAGCCTGGCCTCTCTGCGTAAAAACTATCACCTGCGCTTCATCCTTGATGAAAGTATTGTACTCTTTTTGCTAGCGAGCGGCTAAAAATTAAAAACAATTTACGGCTAAATTGCTTTTTTTGAGGAAAAGGAGCTGGGAATCTTGCGCTAAAGAATGAATATGGGGAAGCGCTGCTCTAAATCATGAGAGGCGGGCTATGGTTTTCTGCTAAGCCAACACGCAGATAAAGAAATTAAATATTCTAGCAAGACCTGCTTTCAATATCCGAGGCTGGCATGCCAGCCTTATTAGGTTTTAAGCTCTTTACCAAGAAGTTTGCCTAGAAATCCCTTAACAAGCCCGCCAACTTCTTCTTTCATTTTATCTTCGCTGTCATCATCAAAAAGTTTATAGGGGAAAACTTTTTTATATACAGCTCGAATGCTATCAGCCTTGCTGCCATCATGTGCTTTAGGGATTTTAGGAAAATCATCCTCAAAATTTTCTATCTTACCTTCATTTAATTGACTTTCAAAAGCTTGCCTATTAAGAAGAACAAAGTCTTCATCAAAATTTTCAATTTTTGTTTTTATTGCTTTCCAAAAATCTTTGCTATTTACGTCTTCATTTATGTGTTCAAAGAAAAAAATGCTTATAACTACTTTATCTACAATAATGTCAACACCGCAAGAAAATCTAAATGTAGATCCTGCTTCTGTACAATCACCCTCAAAATAAGCATCTGAAAAATGAAAATATTCATGGGGGTACGCCTCAAAATAGAGATCATTTGGGGGAAAAACATTAAAGCTACGTGCAATTTCGTTTAATCTATCTTTTACTCCAACACAATTATTTTTAATATTAGCAATTTCTCTATAATGACCCTTAGTTGTTTCAATAAACTCTCTATTCATTTTTGTGGCTCCTGCATGCATTTCTTCTAATAAATCTTTTAAATATAAAAAATATTTGTAATTACAATCTTTTAATATTTCTGAATATTTCCCTTCAATTTCTTCTTTTAATTTTCTTAAAGAAATAAAATGAAAATTAAAATTTTCCTGCTTACCAGCATTTTCTAATTCTTTCTTCTTTTCTTTTAATTCACCCTCATTTTTTGCTAATATTATAAATTTATAATCTTTTTCTTTATTTTTTGCATCTTGTTCTGTATACTGCGCATAGGCATAGAAATTATTATACATACTGGCGCCAAGTTTAACCTCTATTCCTATGCAGTAATCTGTAGTTTCTAAATAGAGGTCGATACGGAGACCATGCGCATTTTCTTCGAGCTTAGCACGTTCCAAAGATTCTCTAGAATCTTCAATTTCACAAAGTCTTAATAAGCAATCAAGGATTATTTTTGATGTTTTTTTGTATTCTAAAAAAAACCTTAATACTTTAGTAAAAATTTCTTCGTTGCGTTTCCGAGTGTGTCTCGTAATCTCAAAAAAAGTTTCTTCGTAATTTTTGTTATGAAGTTCCGTTATCTGGTAATTTGCTAAAAAATTTTTAAGGGCTATGTTCTCGTTGCCATTCATTATTTCGTCTCCTTTGCCAAGCCCCCTCAAAACATCTTGCATTGAAGGGGCTCTATTAAAACGTCTAGCTTATTTTTTTTAGATATCTAAATCTGAAAAACCTACCTCAAGAAGCATTCTAGCCAAATCAATACCGTTTATTAAACGTACATTATTCTCTTCTGCTTTTTTCACACATTCATCAGAAAAACCATCAGCAGTAGATATGACCCAAGGAATATGGTGCCAACCTTCATCTCCGCTACTTCTTTTATCTTCAATAAAATCAGAAATTTGCCTTACAGCCCGCTCATCCATTTCACCAGTATGATTTTTTGCTTGAACGTGTATATAAATTTGCAATAATTCAAAGATAGCTGAAACATCAATATCTCCATGCTCTTCACCCTTTTCATTTTTCTCATTTTTAGGATTATTAACAACAACAACACTTGCCCCTATCTTTGAAAGATACTTTTCTATCAATGATTCAAGCTTATCTGGTGTAAGTTTTTCCCGAAGTATTTCTAAAAGACACGTACCCTGTTCTTTTAATAGAGTTTCATGAATACTAATTGGATTGCCATATTCAAAAGCCTTTATGGATTCTTCTACATCGTCAGCAGAACCTGTAATTTTTAGATTAGTTGGACGAAGGCTCATTATCCTTTGTAAAGTAGCTGTAGCAAATTTTTTCCGATTAGCCATTAGTTTTCCGCCCCCTTCCCGATCCCACACTTCAATAATAGGTTTTACTTTTCTAAAGAAACCAAGGTCAACAACATTCTCATTACGATACTTAAGCAGAGCTTCTTCTTCATTAAAGTCAACTGCTTTATCGGCGGCAGAGAACCAATCCACTAAACCATCTATGTTTAATTCTTTTGGAATTAATAACTCATCATCAGCTATTTCATAAACAGTAAAATTATCATAAGTCATTGGAATTACTACGACATCACCTTTCTTCATTTCAAGAAAATTTCGCAAAGAACCTCTCCAAGCAGCTCTTATTCTATTGTTGACGCGGTATACTCTATCAGAAAATTCATTATACCTTTGAGTAAATTTAACTACATTTTTATTTTCAATAAAATCTTTAACAAAATCTTCACCAATTGCATCACTAGCGCCTATTGATAAATAATTTTTATATTTTAACAGCGGATAAGAAATTCCTGCGATCCTCTTATTTTCTGGCTTACGTATGTCCCCACTTATTCTATGCATCCAGTATTGTTTTTGTTTATTTTCCATGATCATTTCCTTCTATTCAGGTTTATAGTTTAAGTAGAGGTAGCCGAGCATCAAGGCCAGAAAACAATCCTAGCGGAAAAGACGCAATGAGGCTTAGGGCAAAAAGAAAAAA
>JAUXHF010000370.1 GCA_030621685.1 Spirochaetota bacterium | reverse complement strand
GACTATCTGCCCAAATACCGAGAGCAGACAATAGCCGAATACGAGAAACTGCAAAGGATGGATGATCATCAGCGCCAAACCTACGCTCTTGAAAAAAACCAGCAAGCGCAGGAAAGTAAGCTAGCCGAAGTAAAGGCATCGCAGGAACAGCAGCAAGCTGCGCATCAGCAGGAACTGCTGAATAGAGATACTGAAATTATGCGGCTTCAGCTGGACGGCTTCCTGGGAACGATGGCCACAGCAACCCCTATCGCTAACAACGATTATTTCAAATCTCTCTTCATTCAAGGCTATGCTTCTTCGGTAGAAAGCGGCGTAAAGCCGGACATGAAAGCCTTGTTTGCTAGCACGGAAAAAAAATTTAACGAAAAAATGCTAGGCTACTATGATAGCCAAAGCCCCGATGCTTTCCGAGAGCTGCTGGGCGATAAAAGGCTGAATAAACTTCTGCTCCAAAAAAAAGCAGCTGGAAAAAAAGAATTAACGAAGACGGCTAGCGCCGAAACTGTTGACAAATCTTCATCCAACGATGGAGATTACCATGCCTAGCTACCACCATTAAAAAATTGATTGCTGCTTACCCCACCACCATAGGATAGCAGCATACCTGCTTATGAAGGCGTAGTTAAAACGACAAGGATACAAATATTTATTATGAAAAAATAGGAGAAAACAATGTCAAACATTGCGATAGAAACACTAAACTCGCTCTACAAAGAGCGGTACAAAGATGGTGTTATAAAAAACGAATACAGAGCCTATCTGATTAACAAGTTGCCTAGGGAGATGGCTGCCAACAAGCTCTCGGTAGCTATAAACCTGAAGCGCAGTAGCGGCCTTGGCTACGCCAAAGATCCGGATAAGATATATCCCTATGAGGATTACAGCCCTCCAGACATTAGAAAAATTGAGGTTGGTCCGACGCTTAAATACTTCAAAATTCTCATTCCTCAAGGTGTGGTTCAAGGGCTTTCTGACTCTTCCGGCAAAGATGATTCAGCTCGCGTGTCTGCTAAATACTTTATGGACGAGAGCCGCGAAGTCAACGCCATGCGAATGGAAGCCTCGCTGATTTATGGAGAACATACTTTTCCTGGTATCACGGCGACTCAGAACATATGGCCTGGTATTGCAGGAACTGACCTTACAGCCGCAGCGCCGTATCAGCTCTCGCTTACGTTAGAAGATGAG
>JAUXHF010000347.1 GCA_030621685.1 Spirochaetota bacterium | reverse complement strand
CCATGTTGAAGAAGCCATTCTTTTAGGCAAGCCTTTATAAGTGTTTTGCTAAAGGCGGAATTTTCTAGCGAGATGTTTAAAACGCTAGAGAGGATTTTGCTTATTGGCGTGCTGGTTGCTCTGGTATCTTGGGCAAAGACTATATTGTAGATGGCAGGGCTATGCCCTGCCCCTGCCGCCTTAGATAGCTTAAGAGCTGTAGCAGCAAGCCAGCGATGCATGAAAAATTTTGCTAAAACAAAACTCCATGCTATGATGAATTCTTGATAGGCTAAGCTTATTTTTGGCGAAGAACTCTGACTTCCGCCGCTAGAGAAAACAGCACGCCAGCCAGAAATGCCTATTTGGCTAGAGCTGAAAATGGCTTGACGTTTGTTTCGATTAGCCAGCCAATATATAAAAAAATCTTCAGCAAAAAGGGGGGCTTCTGTGGAATTTCCTTGTTTTCCCATTAAACTTCTTTCATTACATCAAGCTTTCTTTTTATAGAGCTTTTTTATTGGCTGGCAAGTCTGTATTTTTTTTGTAAGCCTTGCTCAAATTTTTGTTCGTTATAACTTAAACGCAATGTTTTATGAAACTAAGCTGGCTTTTCATAACTTGGCTTTTTTGTTAGTAGCTAAGAGGAAAGGGGAAAGGAATGAAGTTAATATTCTAAAATGGCTTTTTCGGTTTTGAATATTTTTGCCAAAAGAGCACTGCGCACCCATGCCGTTACCCGTTAGGCATTTGTCGCCAATACATAGCTCTCGTTATCAATATCTTCTATCTATCTCTTTTCGGCGCGGCACAGGATGCATAATAATGGCTGCTGGCTTTTCATAACTTGGCTTTTTTGTTAGTAGCTAAGAGGAAAGGGGAAAGGAATGAAGTTAATAATCTAAAATGGCCTTTTCGGTTTTGAATATCTTTGCCAAAAGAGCACTGCGCACCCACATGCCGTTACGCATTTGTCGCCAATACATAGCTCTTGGGTCGTTATCAATATTCCTATCTATCTCTTTTCGGCGCGGCAGAGGATGCATAATAATGGCTGTAGGCTTTAAGAGATGAAGATCGGCTTTATTTAAAGTGTACTGATCATACTGATCGCTTGGGATTTTAATGTATTCCCTATCGTCATATTCATCTTGAATTCTTGTCATATACAGGGCATCTACTTCTTTTAGCCGAGTTCGAAATTGAGAGGTTTCCTCAAACTGAATATGGGCAGCGCTTAAAATTTTCTTGATATTCTCTTTTACGCTAAATTGGGGAGGCGAAGAAAAAATAATCTTTATCCCAGGAAAAAGCCGTAAAAGAATGCAAAGAGAATGAATAGTGCGCCCACGCCTAAGGTCGCCTACCATCATGATGCGTAGGCCATCTAGTTGTTTAAAAGATTTACGAAGCGTGAAAATATCTAACAGCGCCTGCGTGGGATGTTCATAACTGCTGGACCCGGCATTG
>JAUXHF010000297.1 GCA_030621685.1 Spirochaetota bacterium | reverse complement strand
AAAATAGCGGACAAATAAGTCAAGTGCTTATGCCTATCCATAAGCAAATATGTGAAGAATATAAAAAAGAAGATCATCCTCAGGGGAACCTAAAGGTTTTTATAAGTATAACTCTTGCTATACTCATCCTTAGCCCTTTAGCCTGTTATATGCCCATAGCAATATTAGCCGAATTTCTGAGTTTTACTAAAGATAAAAAACTTGAAACTTTAAAGAAAATAAAAGAAAAAATAGAAAGTATTCCCTATAATGCCCTTTATCTCTTATGGCTACAAAGAATAGCGCTTAACCACAAAGAGCTAATATTTAAAGATAAACTTTGCCAAATTGTTCAAGGTGAATGTGAAAGTTCTGAATTATGGAATTCGGAATGGTTAGCTAAAGAGTATGCTGATATTATCAAAAAAGCTAATATTATTGATAGAAATACAATAAATAAATACATGAAATTAGACCACCAACATATTGATGAAGATGAAGTATCAATTTACAAAAATAGAGCATATAAATATTAGCAAAATACCACCTTACTGTAAGCCAAAGTTAAGCTAATAAGAAAAAAATGAAGCAAATAAAAGTAATGAAAGCCGCCACTCGAACAAGCTACGGCCCGCCAGCTGTATTAACCATCAAAGAAGTAGCCATTCCCCCACTAAAAGACCACGAAATATTAATAAAAGTACATGCGGCAACCGTGAACAGAACTGATTGCAGCGTACTTTGGGGAAAGCCTTTCATAATAAGGTTTTTCACCGGATTGCTGAAACCCAGCTTGCCCATAACAGGAAGCGACTTTGCCGGCAAAGTTGAAAACATCGGTAAAAATGTTAGCAGCTTCAAAAAAGGCGATAGGGTTTTTGGATTTAACGATACAGGGCTATGCTCACATGCCCAATATCTCGTTTTATCTGACAAAGAGGCCATTTTAAAAATACCAGACAAGGTGGGCTATCCGCAGGCCGCCGCCAGTTGCGAGGGCGCTCATTATGCCTATAATGTCATCAGTAAAGTAGGATTTGAATATGTTGGCAAAAAAGTTCTGGTAAACGGCGCTACCGGAGCCATCGGCTCTGCCTCCTTGCAGCTGCTAAAATATTACGGCGCCTATGTTACCGCCGTGTGTAGCACCAAGCACCTTGCGCTCATGAAATCTTTAGGCGCCGATAAGGTCATCGATTATACCCAAAAAGACTTCACCCTAGATGACCAGCGCTACGATCTCGTTTTTGACTCTGTTGGCAAAAGCTTTTTTCGAAAATGCAAGCCCTTATTAAAGCCAGGCGGCGTTTATATATCATCGGAGCTGGGGCCTTACTCGCAAAATCCTTTTTTGGCGCTTCTTACGCCCTTAATCAGCGGAAAGCACGGGAAAAAAGTGAAATTCCCAATTCCTTTCAATATCAGAAGGAGCTTAACGCTTATCAAAACGCTGCTCGAGAAGAAAAAATTTAAACCGCTTATACATAAAGAATATCCCTTAGAAAAAATTGGCGATGCTTACGATTTTGTAGTAACTGGCGAGAAAATTGGAAACATCATCATTACTATGCAACCTTGACGGAAAGAAGCTATAAAGAGATAGCTTTAATAGGCTAAATTTGCTTGGCTTCTTAAAATTCCGCTATGGCTTTTCAAAATATGCTACACTTATTAGGTCGCTTCCAGCAATTCTTTCATTATAAGCGATGCAAAAAATGGCTTATACAACAATAGTATTTACAAAAGAAACCACAGGGCAAATAAGAGAAGCTCCTGTTGGTCTCTCATGGACAACTTTCTTTTTTGGGGTTTTCCCAGCACTATTCAGAGGTGATTGGAAGTGGGCTGTAATCATGACCTTAATAGGCGCAATTGCTTTTTGGCTTAGTGACTTTGTATTTATGTTTATTCTTAGTAACCTTATATTTATGTTTATTTATAATAAGATTTATATTAAAGACTTAGTTTTAAATGGATTTAAAGCAAAGACTTTAACGAAGGGCAACATGAATGATTTGGATGATATATCTAACAAGATAGGAATAACTATACCGCGGGTAGATGCAAAATAATATAGTAGCTAAGCAGATAATGAATGACTATGCAAAATAATATAGATAGCCCCGAGGGGCAAAACAACAATGAT
>JAUXHF010000038.1 GCA_030621685.1 Spirochaetota bacterium | reverse complement strand
TACTCAAGCTAACTACTCAAGCTAACTACTCAAGCTAACTACTCAAGCTAACTACCCAGCTAACTCATCTAGCTAAGCTCTCCTTCCGAAAATTCAAGGTTGTTTAGTTTTTAATTTTTAACTTTAATCAACAGAAATTCTTAGAAACTTCTCAAATCTCTTCTCTTTATACGCAGGAGTATAAACAAATAAAAAAAACTATTAGGCTATGGATATTTTCATCAACAAAAACCCTGTTGCTTTCTCTTTAAGTGGCGAGAAAATGGCTATAGAGCTTATAGAAGCCCTAAGCTCCTTAGCCCGTAGCCAAGATCTTTTTATGTGTAATATTTTCATTAACCAAGAAGAATATTTTTACCCAAGCATAAATCCTTCCCTTGCTCAGTACCCCATTCAATCCATTAAAACTCTTTCTGTAGAGTTTATCAGCATGCCCGCTTTTGCTGCCTTGCTAAGCATAGATGCCGCAGTGCAGCTTTCCATCTTCAAAAAACCTATGGATGAAGCCTACTTAAAAACTCATGCCAAACAAGCAAAAGAAAAATTAGAGTGGATAAAAACCGTATTCAAACAAACAGGAGCCATGCTTCACATGCAGGCCGAGTTCGCTCCCATGCTTGAGCAGTTAAAAGAATTAGAGAGAATGCTTTACTCGGCAGAGCGTGTAGCCAATGCTTGGAATGAGGATGCCAGCAAGCGAAGTATTCTTGTGATAGAAAATCTGCTAAGCCTATACATGCTGCGTTTTCAAACCAAGGCCTTCGTTTTTGAAATGAATAAATTGCTTAAGCCCACTGATGCCAAACCTGCTGATGCAAAACCTGCTGATGCCAAAAAAAATCTAAGCAAAGCCTCTCTGCCAGCTATAAGCTCTTTAGCCGGCGATGCTTTAACCCTACTGAAAACTGCCGAGGGCTGCTTAAGTAAGACCGCTGAAAGTTTTCAGGCAGGCAGAGAAAAAGAGGCCTTAACAAGACTTGTCGACCTTAGTGATAGCCTTAGCATGTTCTTACATTGGCTGGAGAAAACCCTTGATTCTTCTTTTCAACAAAGCCTCGATTCCGTAGCCACAACTACCGCTTTACATGAAAAACAAGAAATGTTCGAAAAACTTCAAATAATATCTCAAGCCCTAGAGCACGCCGACTATAGCGAACTCAGCGACCTTTTGGAATACGAACTAGCACCTATATTGCAAAGCCTAGGCAATGCTTGTAGGAAAATTTTCTCAGCAGAAACAACAAACTAAATACCTCAATTAAAATACCTCAATTAAAATATCTCAATTAAAAACCTTAGCAGAATTTACACTCACCTACTCACCTTACTTTTACTGCCATCATATACCTATAAACACCTATTAATATAACAAGTATTCATGCCATAGCTTCAAGAGCTACTTTTCTTGATAGCCAGCAAAGTCTTATCTTTTTATGGAAACAGAAATATTTCGCCTACGAAAACTCCAGACCTCTATGGACATTCAGCCTGCTAGCGAGCAGGGCCAAGATGCCAGCAGCCATCTAAGCGTAACAAAGGTCCGCGTAAACTATAGCCTTCCTATTTTTGATGACCAGCAGAAACACAAGCAAAGCATTCCGCTTAATCCCCTAGTAGGCAAGGAACTGAAGTTTGTATGGAACGGAGATATTCGCTGCCTGCACTGCAATCGCCTCATTAAAAAAACCTATAATAACGGCTACTGCTATCCATGTTTTATAAAATTAGCACAAAACGATTTATGCCAGCTTCGGCCAGAGCTTTGCCATTTTCACAAAAAAACATGTCGCGATCAAGCTTGGGCAGAAAAAAATTGCTTCATTTCTCATACTGTCTATCTTTCTTTTACCAGCGGGCTAAAGGTTGGGATTACTCGCAGCCATACCCTGCTATCGCGCTGGGCCGACCAGGGCGCCGAAATGGCCTTGCCGCTTCTGCAAGTTCGCCAGCGTTTTCATTCAGGCTTAGTTGAGGTTTTTTTGAAAAAGTTTTTTTACGATAAAACGTATTACCCTGCCATGCTCGCAAACAGCTTTTTATCTCCACAGCAGCGGCAGCAACTACGCAGCGAGGCCGGCAGCACTCTCCAAAGCCAATTTCACGAAAGCCTAAAAAACCTTAAGCAACTAGATGCTCACATCGAAGAAACACGAGCTAAGATTAGCTCGTGCCAGCTTCAAGACCAAGGCCACCAAGCAAGCAAACTTTTTTACAGCGCAGAGCCAATGCCAAAGCTACATTCTTATAGCTACCCCATGGCGCCTGGCGCCAGGCTTCCTGCTGAAACCACTCATGCTAAGCATGCTAAGCCGAAATTTACCCAGCTATCTTTTACGAAAACCAATAGCATCGCTGGCAGGCTTCTTGGCATTCGCGCGCAATATCTGCTTTTTGAAACTGGCATTTTGAATGCTCGAAAATTTTCGGGCTACTGCATAAAACTACTGAGCTAAAAACCTCGCTTTGAAAATTTCTTAAAACTTAGGCCTTAGGTATTACGCTTATCCATCAAAACCTCTCTTGCTATGCTTGCACTTTTTCGCTGAAGCAAAATTTTCTCGATAGCGACTTCCGGGAAATTTCCCAAAATCTTCTACATAATTATGGCTATCTATAGATAATATTGAGGCATAGTTCTATAAACTTAGATGTAAAATTTAATAAACCAAACATGCCCAAAAGCATGTTTGAATTCCTAAAAATACTAAAAACCCATAATGAATAATGAATAAGATTTTCATTGCTCTTCGCACTCTTTTCCGCCAGTATGTAAGTAGCTCTTTCTTGAAAGCTAAAACCTCTAGCATCAGCGCTAAGGATCCTCGCTCCATAAAAGACACATGGCAGAAATTCTCCTCGCTTCTTGTCTTAGTTTTTTTCTTTGCGCTCTTCTTTCTTCAAATCACCCATATCTTGCTGGTCTATACCGATAGGCAGCGTACTCTGAGCAAAACCGCCACGCTAGAACAAAATAGCGGGCATCTTCTCAATGAATTACAATTACTCGAAAAACAAAGACTCGCCTCCTTAGCCTTTAGCCAAGCAAGGCCCTCGCTAGACGAGTATGCCCAAAAAGGCAGCCTTGTAGTTGAGCTTGTTTTGCCGCCTTTGCCGCCATTTGCTGGAATCCAAAACACTGGCTCCGCTCTAGCAGCATCAAAGATAGCAGCAGGCACTCCTCAGGCATATCACTCGCAAAACCTTGCTACAGGCCTCTTTAAGCATATGGGGCTTTTTTTCTTATGTCTGTTTTTTCTCATCATCATGTTGTTTTTCATAAAATACTCAAAAACAACATCGGAAACCGCTGCTTCAAGTTAAAATTTCCCGCCATTTCCGCTTAGATGTGTTATACTATCTTTTAAGTCAAATTTTGGGGATGTACTGGAATTCGACGGACGAGAACGTGACAGGGGAAGCAGGGCGCCTATCTATTCGTTAAATAGTAACAACTGCTGAAGATAATTTAGCCCTCGCCGCTTAAGACTAAGCGACGGAAGCTCGTGGCCGCTCACCGATAGGCTGCTATAGCTTCTTATATTTTTCGGTGACCCGGGTGGCCTTGCCTTTACGGCCACTTTGTCCTTTCACTCTGAAGGCTCGACACTTAATGGAGTTGGTTTTAGCTCTTTTAAGGTTTAAACTCCTCTAAAACCTTTCCCTGGAGAAGCCCTGTAGGCACTCGTTCGGACGCGGGTTCAACTCCCGCCATCTCCACCACTTTCTTTAAAAACACTAGCGTTTTAAGCGTTTTCCGAGGCCGCTCGACATATGTTGGACAAGTTGCTCCGAAAAAGCATATCCGTTTTCTGCATCTCGGCTATAAAAGTCTTATCATCAATCACAGAATAACGCTGCGTCATCTTGCTCGATGAATGCCCGGGGTAGCTTCTGAATGAGGCACATAGGCAGGCCAAAGTGTTTTACAGCGTAAGCGCAGTGTTATGCCGCAGGTCGTGGATACGAAGCTCTGAGGCATCCCAGCTAAGCCGGCTCTCCGGCTCTTTATGTTCTGCCAACTCCTTCCGAAAAGTAACTATAAGCTTCCCTAAGAAAGCAATAACATACTCACTATCACGCTTATACCGCTTAAGATATTCCACTACGAATGGAATAAGCGGCAGGATACGAGTTTTCCTAGCCTTCGTGTTTTCAGCGCGTAGCCGAATAAATCCCTTATCTAGAAAAATATCCTGCCATTTAAGCGAAAGCAGCTCGCCGTGCCTCATACCCATTGTCAAAGCCAACAGCAGAAAAAGCCTCTGGTGTTCGTACTTACAAACAGAAAATAGCTCTTCTACCTGTTTGGGCTCAAGCAGTATCATCAGCTCTCTAGTCTCTTCTTTTTGGTTTAGCCCAGCAAAAGGATTGACCTCAAGCATCTCCTCTATCACTGGCCCATTTCCCAAAAGCAAAGCCAAAGGTACTCACAGCTCTATTCAAAGAAGTATTCGTAAGCCCCTTTTTGCTAACAGAATTGTAGCGGTACCATTCCAAAAATGCTAAGGCATTCCTTCTGAGTAAAGTTTTTTAAACTGATATTCTTAGGAATAAACTTCTTCAGTAATGGCTATATGATAGCCCTCAATTTGTACTTGTTTCTTGCTTTTATTGGTAGGCAGCCACGCTAGGTAAGTATCAAGGAACTGGTATAGCATAAGCTTATGCGCCTGCCCTTTGAACTCGCGCCCTTGAAGATCTGCTGCAGCCACTTGTTGTACAAGGTTGTAGCCATCCATAGGCGGACATTTCAGCCGCCGGCGGTGTCTTTCCCCCTCGTGCCTGATATAAAAATCATAGACACAAAGCGGTTTCTGTTTTTTCACAATTTTGTAACTCATATTTCGCCTCCGAAATTTCTTACAAAAACCGTGCTAGTCAGCCACTATTGTAATGGCTTCCCTTTTTCCTGTAAAACTTTTTCTATTTCGCTGTATTTGAAAAATATGCGACCCTCCACCTGATAGCCAGGGAAAACGCTTTCGTGATAAAGCTGGCGTATCCTCTCGGGGCTGTAGGGCAGTATTTCAGCCAGCTGCTTGGCCGAGAAATATTTCTCGTAACGAGGCTTTTCATTCTCTATAATCTCTTTCAGCTCCGCTATCTGCTCCGCCAAAGGTAGAAGTTTTCTCTCAATTATCAGTTCTATGCTCTCGTCAATATTCACTTTACCAATTCCTTTTTTAAAGTATTCCTGCTCATTTCCCAATTAATATTTTCTGTTTTTCTGTAGGTTTTTTTAGGAGTTCCAGTTCCTTATGTTCCTGATAATATTTCGCTTTGGATGCTTTGTGTTCTTCTTTGTTTTCCTAATTCAGCGTAACTATTACCTAGATTATTATAAGCACCTGACAATAATTCATTAATTTTCTTTTTTCCCTCTTCGTTTTTTACTTCCTTCAACAAAGCCTCTGCTTTATCAATAAGAGATCTGATTTTGTCTCTTGCCTTTGAGTATTCTTCTTGGCTAAAAAACTTTTCCGCTTGAGCGGAAAGTTTCCCAATTTCATCCAATTCTTTTCTTCTTCTGTCATAAAAAATACCTCTCTTTAAAGTTCTTTTAAGATTAACTATAGTATAAGCTATGCTACTTACAAATAAAAAAATACCGCCAGCAAGCCCCAAAAAATCCATCCAGACACCTGTCAAGAAAAACGCCTAAAAAGGCAGAGAAAGAGAACTCTGTTTACAGTGCCTTAAGCCATGTATGGAGGATGGTAATGCCCTCTTGCATAGGCGAAAATAACAGCGAAATTGCCGAGGGGGAAGCATGGCTACGCTCTAAGGAAGAGAAGGCCTTCTTGCCATCAAAATCCACAGCAGCAATGCGAATGCCCAGGCTCTCGTCTGGCATTCCAAAATCAACACCAGGTAGAAAGGCTATGCCAAGCTCATCTAAAAGTCGCTGGCATAGCTCGCTAGAGCTGAAGATGCCAGCAGCGCGCTCTAGCGGCTCTCTCCACAGGCTAAAATCAGCATATATGTAAAAGCCTCCAGTTGCCGCTAAGGCTCTAATATCGCTGGCCAATAAGGCATCATGCACAAGCGATAACGCCTCTTTTAAGATTTTTTTAGATTGGCTAAGATATATAGCTAACTCTGGATCAGTATACATCGCAAGGGCTGCATATTGAGTAGGCGTGCTTACCGCAGAGAAGGTTTCGCTGATGAAGGCAGTCATCGGTTTTAATAAATTCCTAGTAGGCAGATGACAAAAACCCAACCGATATCCGCCAGCAGAGTACGCCTTGCTCAGCCCAGAGGTCACAACAGTATTATCAGGAGCAAAATTGAAAATGCTCGGAGCACGGTCTTTCGCACCCATACCCTCGCCCCAAAAAAGTTCGGCATAAATCTCATCAGAGAGTACCGTAATATCATAATGAGTAATCACTTTCGCTAAAGCCTCAAGCTCTGATGCGCTGTAGGTCTGCCCTGTCGGGTTAGAGGGGCTATTCAATAATAATAACTTCTGGCCAGATATAGATGCCGCCGCTTTGGCTAGATCTTCAGGCTGAAGCTTGTAGGCATGTTCGTATCTACAAGGACAAGAGTAGATAGGCTTATTCAGTAAAATCGCCTGAGGTTCATACGATACCCAAGAGGGGGCAGGCAAAATAAGAGTCCCCTCCAAAACAAAGAGTAAATCGAAAAGCAATTCCTTAGAGCCGGGCCCTATGAGTATCTGCTCTTTCTTGAAATCTAAGCCAAAATTTTTCCGATAATACTCTGCTATGGCCTCCTGTAACTCTGGCAAGCCAGTGCCCGGTAGATAGTTTTTTCGCCAAGCATTTTCTGCAAGCCCTCTCTGTAAAGACATCGGCACAGGAAAAGGCGATTGCCCAAAGCCATAATGATATATTGTAGCCCCGTTTTTACGTAAACGCAGAGCAGATTGATTTATCGCCAGCGTAGCCGATTCTTTTATACCACTGGCTTCCTTTCTTACTTTCATCCCTCCCCTCTTAGAGTGGAAACTACTGCTTAGAGGGAGCGGGGCTTAGCCCTCTCCTTCTTTCTCTCGGCGTCTTTTTTGGTTATAGTAAACAAGGAATAAAAGCAGGATGGCAGGGATATAAAAGATAGTCTTCGTAATCCTGTTTGCCTTGACTTCTATGCTTAATATACTCCAACCAAAATCGATGCCAGCTTTTGCCGCCGCCGAGTCAAATTCCACTAAGGAAACCGCCACAGCCTCTGTATCTACAGTTAAATCTAGACCAACATTTTTAATACGCTCTTCAGCCGTAGTTCCTGCAGGTAAATTCAAGATGACCGTTTTCTTCACAAGGTCGCCATCCAGCGAGTAGCCTTCAACAACAATCCTAAGGTCATCAATTTTCCGTTCATCAACAAGTTCATAGATGCTACCCGGTTCATGGATTTCATATTCAGGGCTAATTTGATTCAGCCAAAAGTCTGGTCTAAAAAAGGTAAAGGCACAGACTAAAAGCAAGGCAGTCTCCCAATATTTGCTTCTAACAATCCAAAAGCCCTGTGTGGCTGCGGAAAAGACGAGCATCGCCATGACAGCACTGATAATAGTTATTAATAAAGCAAAAACACTATCAATACCTATAAGAAGTAATTCTGTATTATAGATAAACATAAACGGCAGAATCGCTGTACGAATATCGTAGGTAAAGCCCTGAATCCCCGTCTTAATCGGGTCGCCCTTCGATATGGCTGCTGCAGCAAAGGCGGCAAGACCTACAGGAGGCGTGTCATCGGCAAGAATACCAAAATAAAAGACAAACATGTGCACAGCAATCAGCGGCACAACCAGCCCTCCTTGGGCGCCCAAGCCCACGATAACCGGTGCCATCAACGTAGCCACCACAATATAATTCGCAGTGGTAGGAAGTCCCATGCCTAAAATTATACTAATAACAGCCGTAAGCATTAACATCAAAATTAAATTGCCGCCAGAGACAAGCTCTACTACCTCTATCATGACTTGACCTATACCCGTTAAGGTTACAGTCCCCACAACAATGCCAGCGGTAGCCGTGGCTACGCCAATGCCTATCATATTTTTTGCACCGTTGACAAGCCCTAGCCATAAGTCAACTCCACCGTTTATACTAGCTTCTTTCAGTGATAGTTTTTCTTCTTGTTTTTTACGCAGGTAGGCTAAAATAGGTCGATGCGTGAGCATGATGAAAATCATCAAAATTAACGCATAAAAAACAGAAAGCCCCGGCGAGTAACGCTCTACAGTCATAAACCAAAGTAAGACAACAAGTGGTAAAAGAAAATACAAACCAGAAAGTAAGGTCGGTTTCAAATCCGGTATATGCTGAACGTCATCGAAATGAATATCTTTTAAGTCTGGTTGCTTGGCTGCTACTCTTAGTAGAATATAGTAACTTATTAAAAGGCCAATCATAACAAACCAAACGGCTCCGCCATCTGGGAATAAAACTTTTAACTGACCAACGCCAAAATAAACAATAAATGTCAAAATTCCAAGCAGAGCAACGAATAAAGCACTATTTGCCATTTTTTGTAAAATGGAAATACGTCTTGTTTTTTTTATGCCTTTCATGCCAGCCTTCACGGCCTCTAGATGCACAATGTACACCAAAGCAATATAGGATATAACGGCTGGTAAAACAGCATGTTTAATAACTTCAATATAGGGAATACCTACGTACTCCACCATCAAAAAAGCAGCAGCACCCATAATTGGTGGCATAAGCTGTCCATTGGTAGAGGCAGCAACCTCTATGGCGCCAGCTTTGTAATCAGGGAAACCTACTTTTTTCATCAAGGGGATAGTGAAGTTCCCTGTCGTTACCACATTGGCAATAGAGGAGCCTGAAATGATTCCGCTAAGCCCAGAGGCAACCACGGCAGCCTTCGCGGGGCCACCACGCATATGCCCCATCAAAGAAAAGGCAACTTGGATAAAATAAAGCCCTGCTCCTGCTTGTTCTAAAAAAGCACCAAACAAGACAAAGAGGAAGACAAAACTTGTAGAGACTCCTAAGGCGACCCCAAAGACTCCCTCTGTAGTCAACCATTGATGAGAAACAAGCTTCGTTATACTAGCACCCTTATGAGAGATAACATCTGGCATGTATGGACCAAACAATGAATACAGTAAAAATACTAAGGCCACCACTACCAGCGCGGGACCTAAGGCTCTTCTTGTAGCCTCTAAAAGCAGAACGAGACCAACAACACCTATTACAATATCTAATAAAATTGGAGCACCTGATCTATCGGCTAATTCAGCATAATATATATATATATATAAAGCAGTTAAAGAAGCGGCGACCGCTAAAATCCAGTCATGCCAAGGCACTTTTTTCGTTTGTTTTTTTTCAAGGAAAGGAAATGCCATAAAGACTAAAAATATAGCAAAGGCTAAATGTATGCTCCTAGCCTCTGTATCATTTAGCTTTAAGAAATCAAAGATAAAAGGCAGCGGTGAAGCGTACCATAACTGGAATAAGGACCAAAGAGCACAAATGCCAAAAAACATCTTTTTCTGTAAACCGCTAAAAGCTCGTTTTCCTGTTTCTGTAATTAAGGCATCTTGGTCGCTCATCGTAAAAACTCCGAAGTTTTGAATTTGTTTTTTTTAGTATAAGGGATGTAAGACTAATTTAACTGACGCAACCCTGACGCAACCTTTAGATCACTCTAGGCAGGATCACGTCAGCTAAATTAGATACAAATTAGTATAGGGGATGTAAGACTAACTTAACTGACGCAACCCTGACGCAACCCTGACGCAACCTTTAGACTACTCTAGGCATGGGTCACGTCAGCTAAATTAGATAAAAATTAGATAAATTTATAAGGCTTAGTAAAATAAAAAAGATTTTTTACTTTATTAAACCAACTTCTTTATAATATCGTTTAGCACCTGCATGTAAAGGGGCACTCAGTCCATCGCTAACCATTTGCTTTTTCTCAAGTGTAGCGAAAGCAGGGTGAAATTTCCTAAAAGAATCAAAGTTTTCGAAAACGGCTTTTACTACTTGGTAAATAGTATTTTCATCGGTAGCGGTAGAGCTTACAAAGGTAGCACCAACACCAAAAGTTTTTACATCACGAGGGTTCCCTGTGTAAAGACCACCTTTTATAACGGCAGTACGATAATAGTCGTTATCTTTTACCAATTTACTAACAGCTCTTCCAGATACTTCTACGATAATGCCATCACATGAAGTGGTAGCTTCTTTAATAGAGGCTGACGGATGTCCTACGGTATAGACCATGGCATCAATTTTATTATCACAAAGTGCTTGTGCTTGTTCGGAAGCTTTTAACTCTGAAACTGATTTAAATACATCAAAGTCCCAGCCTACAGCTTTTACCAGTATTTCCATTGTGCCACGTTGCCCTGATCCTGGGTTTCCGATATTCACTCGTTTATTTTTAAGATCACGAAAATTTTTCACATTCGCATCTTTTCTAGCAACCACGGTGAAAGGCTCTGCATGCACAGAGAAAACAGCTCGCAATTTTTTATTAGCGCCTTTATCGGCAAATTTACTTGTGCCGTTGTAAGCATGGTACTGCCAATCAGATTGGGCAACACCCATATCTAATTCACCGGCAGCTATTGTATTAAGGTTATAAATTGATCCACCTGTGCTTTCCACAGAGCAACGAATATTATGCACCTTTCTATCTTTGTTTACTAGGCGGCATATTGCTCCTCCAGTAGGATAGTAAACCCCTGTAACACCACCAGTTCCAATAGTAACAAAGGTGCTGGCTGCAAAAGCAGAGGCTGGAAGCAATAGCATTGCTCCCAAAATAAGGATAAAACTGAATTTAGTTTTCATCATGAGACATCTCTCCAGATAATTTTAGTTTTTTAGTTTCTTAAATTTTATTATACTTGTAGCGCAAAAAAACAGAGCAAAAAAACTTCAAAAGTCTAATTTTTCTTGTTTTTTAGGCACAAACACAACAAATCGTTTGTATCTAAGGAATTCGAGCAAAAAAAATTACTAAATTTCCTACGATTTTCATAATTCTATTATAGCAAATTTTGATGAATGAAACAGTGCTCTTATAGTCTTGTGCAA
>JAUXHF010000076.1 GCA_030621685.1 Spirochaetota bacterium | reverse complement strand
TTGAAAGAGATGGCGTATTTGTTTCAGTCTCGGATAATATATATGAGGCATGTTGTGCGTAGAAAGGCATAATGGGAGCAAGCGTGATTACAATAATACGAAAAACTTCAATGGCAGCACTGAGTACGGCTTGGCAAGACTCAGGGTCTTCAATTCCCCAGGGGCTTTTTTCGTCAAAATATCGGTTAGCGTTCTCGGCTGTTTTCCGCATAGAGCTGCTTACCTTGTGGAATTCTCTAGCTTCATAATATTCCATGCAGGCTTCACTTTGGCTTAAGGCATTGCCTAGCAAGGCCTTGCCATCTGCATCACAGCTACCTACTATGCCCAAACAGCGTTTATGAAGCATGGAAATAGATCGTGAGGCAAGATTGCTTATCTTGCCGACAAGTTCAGCATTAATTCTGTTTTTGAATTCCTCTAGGTTTAAATCGAAATCGATGATCTTAGGCGAGAGTTTTCCAGCAAAGTAGTAACGTAAATACTCTGGTGGAATTCCAGATTGCAGGTAGCCGGGGGCGGAAATGGAATGCCCTCGTGATTTGCTCATTTTTTGCCCATTCAGCGTAAGAAAACCGTGGACGAATAATTTTGTTGGCGTTCGAAGTCCGGCGGCTTTTAAGGTAGCAGGCCAAAACAAGGCATGGAAATATACAATATCTTTGCCAATAAAATGATAGAGTTCGCTGTCCTCACTTTTCCAAAACTCTTCGTAGCTACGACCTTGCTGGGCTAGCCATTCTTGGGAACAGGCAATATAGCCAATGGGAGCATCCATCCAAACATAGAAGTATTTTTCGGGGAAATTAGGAATGGGAAAACCAAAATACGGCGTATCACGAGAGATGTTCCATGCCTTCAGCCGCTCTTGAAACCATTCCTTAAATTGATGTGTTATTTCTTCGGGGATTCGCTCGTTTATCCAGTCTTTTAAAAAATCTTCAAAATGAGAAAGTTCAAAAAACAAATGATCACTTTCTTTCATAACCGGGATATGACCACAAGTAGCGCAGCTAGGATCTAAGAGTTCACTGGGGCTATAGGTGCGAGAGCAAGATTCACAGACATCGCCGTATTGATCTTTTGTTTTACAGTAAGGGCAGGTTCCGCGAATAAGCCTATCGGGCAAGAACATGTTACAGTTTTCGCAATAGCTTTGACGTATCCGTTTTTCGCTGATATGCCCGCCTTCCTGCATGGCATGGAAAATTTTTTCACAAAATTCACGGTTTTTCTGGCTATGCGTGGATGAAAAGTGTGTGAAATTAATAAGAAAGCCGGCGAAGTCTTGTTCATGGAGTTTTTTCTGCTCGGTTATAAGCGCTTCACTAGAAAGGCCGCGTTTTTTGGCGCTGAGCATAATGGGCGTGCCATGGGCATCATCGGCAGAGAAATACAAACACTCATGGCCATGCATACGCTGGTAGCGTACCCAGAAATCAGCCTGCAAATACTCCGTGAGATGCCCCATATGGAGTTCTCCGTTAGCATAGGGCAAGGCAGCTGTAACAAGTATTTTTCTCTTCTTCTTATTCATGTAGCTTTTTGTAGGGATTATCGTTTTTTTATTTTGAATATTGTAATGTGAAAAACACATGTCAGAGGATATTTTTGCTGCGTTCTTTGAAAAATCTAATATGCAGTGGCTTAAGCTAGAATATAATCATGCTGTAACATGGCTGTACAATAATAAAATACGAAGCTAGGGAATAAATTTGAGGAAAAGGCAAAGAGTAACGTTATGATGGAAGAAAAGATGGAAGAAAAAAATATTCGATGGAAACAGCGGTTTTCAAGTTTCAAAAATGCCTTAGAGCGGCTTGAAGATGCCATTCGTCTTTTAGAATTAAAGGGGCATCTATCTGATCTGGAGTCTCAAGGCCTAATTAAAGCTTACGAGTTTACTCATGAGCTAAGCTGGAAAGTGCTACAAGATTACTTTAAGCATCAAGGAATCAATGGGATTGTCGGTGCTAGGGATGCTTTTAAAGAAGCGATTCATGCAAGATTAATCGTGAATGCTGAGATTTGGATGCAAACTATTGAAAGCAGAAATGTTACCGTTCACGCTTATGACAAAAGCTCGGCTAAAAAGATACTGGAAATTATTAGAAAAAAATATATTAAGCTGTTTAGAAATTTTAAAGATGAGATGGAAAGTCGGCTTTAGCCAAAAATTGAATGTAGTGTAAAGCTGTTTTTAATGGCTAATATATGATATGTATGGTTTTCTGCAATAACCGCATGTAATCATGAATGAACATGAATGAAAAAGTTTTTGGCTTAAAGCCTGAGCAGATAGCAATTATTAAAACATGTTTATCTGCAAGCCCAAAAATTAAAGAGAGCATGATTTTTGGCTCTAGGGCCATGGGGAATTTCCATGAGGGATCAGACATTGATCTTATCTTAAAGGGCGAAGAGCTAACCCTTGAAGATGTTTTGAAACTTAGAGTGCGTATAAGCGAAAATTTCCTGCCCTATAAATTTGATATAGCGATATATCACGGTCTGCGTAACCGTGAATTTAAAAAACACATAGATACCTTTGGGAAATTGTTTTATACGAAAGCCTGAAAACTGCTGAGAAAAAACCATGAAATTTCAATACAAGCTACTCTATCAGTTGCTAAGATTGATAGAAAAACCTCTAGGCGGGCTTGTTATGCTCTTAGCCCGTGCTACGTGGCCGTCATTTTTAGTGCATGCCTTCATACGGTATTTTTTCATCAAAAAACTAAAAGTTAATCTTGCCGAGGCGGAGCGCGATAAGGTAAAAGAATATACCAGCGCCCTCGATTTTTTTACGCGCAGCCTTAAGAAAGAAGTGAGGCCCTTAAGCCGGGAGGCTTTGGCAAAAGAAACAATTATTTCGCCGGTGGATGGCCTTTTAAGCGCTTGGGGCATCATTGGCAGCGACTTAAGAGACTTAGGCGAAGAGAAGTATTGGGTAAAGGGGAAAGCCTACTCGCTGGAAGCCTTGGCAGGGGCAGAATATAAACGTTATATTGGCGGCTCTTACATGGTGTTTTATCTTTCGCCCAAAGATTACCATAGGATACATGCTCCTATGGATGCACGTCTTAGTTACGCTGAATTAATGCCGGGACGCAGGCTACCAGTAAACAATTTCTCGTTAAATTCCTTTGATGAAGTTTTTGGGAAAAATAAGAGACTCCGATTGACGTTTAGCGCTTTAAAGCCAGATTCTGCTAGCTTGATGCTTAAAGCAGGCCAAGCTAAAGCTGCTTATGAAGAGCAGAAGCAGGAAAAATTTCAGTTTATGAGCATATGGGTGAGTGCGCTTAATGTGGGCGGGTTTGAGACAAAATTTGATACTCTTTTCTTGAAGCGAGTACAAGAGAATGGTGCTAAAGCTAAAATTATAGACTATCGCGATGCTAAGGAAGATGGACTTGTCGTAAAAAAAGCCGAAGACCTAGGTGCCTTTGAGCTGGGCTCTAGTGTGGTGATGCTGTTCCCGGCTGCATGCTTGCAGACGGGTTCTAGCGATATCTCAAAAACCCCTAGGCAAGTTTGCATGGGGGACGTTATTGCTAGGCAGCAAGCAAGGAGCTGGAAAAAAAGTAGGCAGAGAGCATGATGATTGTTGTAAGAGTTTTAAAAAGCTGGATGACTTTCTTAGGTCGCCGTAGTTATGCTGGCATGAAAGCTACCTTGCTGTGGCTAAAGAAAACAAAGAACAGGATACTCTTGCTGCTCTTTGCTTTGCTTGGAGGGGCGATGGCCTTTGGGGCGAATTTTCTTATTGATCTTCTTTATGATTCAGAGTTAGCTATTTTTATTTCCAAACCAAGTTTATTTGTATTAATTATGCTACCAGCCTTGTTGATCGTTATTACGGCGTATATTCTGCTGCGTATTGTAGGCCTTCGTCTTATGCATCGTTCGGGAACGTTGTTACAGTTTAGGGTAATTGGTATGTTTGCTTTTTCCTTAGGGCTGATACTTTTTACGTTTATTGTTTTATTCAATGGTCTCTTTGACATTGTGAGCGAAGTTTTTGATAGCTCGGCTGCCTTAGAAAAACTTGAAAGCAGTTTGGAAGAGCATGCCAAAAGCATAGATAAACTTATAGATATAAACGAAGAAGACTTGACCTATCGGTTAGCAGAAAAAGATTTCGTGGTAGGGAATGAAGACTTCATTGATGTATTCATGATTTTTAATAAGAACAAAACGCCTATTCATATCTCTAGGAAACAAGGCTTGCGACTGCGCTCCTATCCTTCGTTTAGCCGCATTCAAGACTCAATCAACGATGAAATTTTATTCTCATCGTATAGCGAAGATCGTTATTTTGTCTACACGCTGTATGTGCGTTCTTTCGAAAATAATGTCAAGTATTTATATGCCTCGTTAAGATTTGTAGATAAAGAGCTTAGGCAAAATATTTCGAGTACCTTGAAAGTGGTGCGAGAGCTGAAACAATTCGAGTTTATAGCAGGGCCTTTTAAGAACATTATTTTATTTGCCATGATTTATATTTCGATACAGCTATTCTGTTTGGCCATAATATTGTTTTACTATCGCTTCAATGTTTTTGTTAAACCGATAAGTGATTTAATAGATTTCGCCAAAAAAATACCAGAAATTGCCGAGGCAAAAAGAGCAAGGAGCAACTACGGACATGAGGCAAGGCTCACGCGGCATCTTAAAAATGTGAAGAAAAATGAATTAGGTGAACTCATACGAAACATCTTACAGATGAGCCGAATACTTCGTGCTAATCGCCAAAAACTTTCTGAAGCTCAAGAGCTAAAGGGCTGGCGCGAGGCAACCGTTCGCATAGCCCATGAAATACGAAATCCGCTGACGCCCATTACTCTTTCGGTGGGTGAGATTAAAGATCATGTAGCCAAGATGAGTTTTAGCTCCTACGAAAAACTCAATGATAGTTTTACGCTTATTGAGCAAGAGCTTTCAAGAATAGATTTATTGATAAAAGATCTTTCTGAGGTTTCTAAAAAAAAGAAACTACAAAAGAAAATTTATCCAGCTAAGAAAATTTTGAAAAAAGCACAGAGCTTTGCTGCTGGCTATAAAGATGTGGAAGTACACGTAGCCTTGCATGCTCCCGAGGCTAGCGTGCTTGTGGATATGGCTGAACTTTATCGCGTGTTTGTGAACCTTATAAAAAATTCGGTAGAGAGCTATGAAACTTCTTCGTTACTGGGGCCCGGGTCTCATGTGCCAAAAAAGCAAAGAAAGCGAATATACTTAGAGGCTGAAACGCTGAAAGATGGCGTGAAAGAGTATTTGGAATTCCGCGTGGCCGATCATGGAAGCGGCATTAAAGAAGGTTTGAAAGAGAAGATTTTCCTGCCCTATGTCACCACGAAACGAGAAGGAACTGGGCTGGGGCTTTCCATATGCCGCCAGATTATAGCCCTACATTATGGCAGCATTTTTTTAAAAGAAGAAGGGCATGGCGATGATGCCCACACTAAGAAAAAAATGCTAAGCAAGAAACCTAAACATAGGCGCACATGTATGGCTATACGGCTTCCTTTAGTATCTGTGTCTGCATCTAGCAGCATGTAGCAGCATCTGCATCTAGCAGCATGTAGCTAAGAGCCAGGCCGAGCAAAGATATCTTTACTGCTAAAGGCTGTTACTTCGTGGACATTGGCGGCTTGGCTAAACAGCATACAAAGTCTATCGGCGCCTAAGGCAATGCCAGAGGCTGAAGGAATCTGCTTTAGGGCTTGAAGAAACTCTTCATCTATAGAAAAGTTTTTTGCTAGCCTGCTAGCTGGCTGCGTTTTTTGAAGCATTTTTAGGTTTTCTAAAAAGCGTCTTCGTTGCTCGGTAGCATTGCAGAGTTCTTCGAAGGCATTGGCCACTTCAAGGCCTTGAATATATACTTCAAAGCGGGAAGCATAGGCCAGATGGCTAGCAGAGCTTTTTGTTTTTATGAGACTGTTGGCTGCTAGCGGAGCGGGGTAATCATAGATGATAACAGCTTCTTTTTTTTGCAAGACGGGATGAATGTATATTAAAAAAAGTTTATGCAACATATCTTCTACCGATAAACTTTTATCTTTTTGCGGAAGCAATTTTTTTTCTAGTGTTTTCTTTCTTAGCTCATCCCAAGAGTGTAAGGTATTAAAATCTAAATTGAGGTGCTGGGAAAAAAGATCAGCAAAACGGATGCGCTGCCAGCGTTCTAAGTTTAAAGGCGGTTTTTTTCTTTCATGCTGGGTATCTTGCTTAGCCAGAAATTCCTTGTGGATAAAACTGAGAAGCGACTCTACATCATCCATAATTTTTTCTAAGGGAGCTTTTAGCCGATACCACTCTAACATGAAAAATTCTGTAAGGTGATGCGGAGAATCTAGTGGTTCGGCGCTACGGAAGCAAGGGCCTAGTTCATAAATTTTAGAAAAGTCATGGAGGCTGTTCTTGGCAGGGCTTTGGGCTAAAGTCATAGCTAAGGCCAGTATTTTCTTTAGTGAAAATTCTGGAGAGCAGCGCAGGTATCCTTGATAAGACTTTCCAGCATCGTCAAAAAAACTTGCTTCCATAGGCATAAGGTTGCTTTCTAAAGAAAAGTAAGGCAGAAGACAAGGTGTTTGTAGCTCTAAAAAGCCGTGTTGCTGAAACCATAGCCTTAAGATTCTTGTGAATTGGCTACGTTGTTTCAGCCATGTTGCTTTTCGCTGCAGAATTTGCAGGAAAGTTGGGATATCTGTGTTGAGGCTATTCAAGGAAATTTTCTTTAGCCGATAAGCTACTCTTTTGAAAAAGAAAGTATAACAAAGCCGTGATTTTTTTCAAAAGAAAAACAAAGAATTTTATCAGCCGGTAATTTAATCCGCCTCTTAAGCTAGGCAGCCCGGTTTAGCATGGCATTGCTTATTAAGAGTTAGCATGGAATTGCTTATGAAGAGTTAGCAGGGGTTTTATAAAATGTTCCTATTTGAGCACGATGACGAAGCATGTGGTCGGCTAAGACTAAGGCTGCCATGGCTTCTACAATAGGAACGGCGCGTGGCAGAACGCAAGGATCGTGCCTGCCTTTTGCTTGGAAAGATTGCTCTTGGAGTTCTTCGTTTAGTGTGTGCTGAGTTTTTGAAATGCTAGCGGTGGGTTTAAAAGCCACACGAAAAACGATGGGCATGCCATTAGAAATTCCTCCTTGCACGCCGCCAGAATGGTTAGTGAGCGTTTTAATTTCACCGCTTGTGCTGCTGCGAATAAACTGGTCGTTATGCTCCGAGCCGCGTAAGCGAGTTCCTGAAAAGCCAGAACCTATTTCAAAACCCTTGCAGGCATTTATCGAGAGCATAGCCTTAGCTAAGTCGGCATCTAGTTTATCGTAGATGGGTTCTCCTAAGCCTGCGGGAAGGCCATGGATGTGGCATTCTATTATGCCACCAAGAGAATCGCCGCTATGTTTGGCTTCTTCAATACACTGCGCCATTTTTTCAGCGCTCTTTGAATCTGTGGTTCGAACAAGGTTAGCTTCTATCATTTGCTTGCTTACTTGGCTAGCCTCCATAGGTGAGCTTATCTTGGCAAGCGAACGAACAAAGGCCATGAAAGATACCTTGAAATGAGATTGCAGTATTTTTTTAGCCACAGCTCCGGCGGCTACAGAGCCGGCCGTGAGTCGAGCAGAACTTCTGCCGCCGCCACTTTTAGAACGGATGCCGTATTTGGAAAAATACGTGAAGTCGGCATGGGATGGACGAAAAAGATTATTCATCGCTGTATAATCTTTAGGACGTGTATCGCTGTTGGCAATATACATGGAGAGCGGCGTTCCTGTGGTTTTCCCAGCCTCTAGGCCAGAAAGAATTTGTACGCTGTCGCTTTCGTTGCGAGGAGAACTGAGGCTGCTTTGCCCTGGGCGACGTCTATCTAATTCTTGCTGAATATCGCTTTGGCTTAAGGAAAGCCCGGGCGGCACTCCCTCGATAACCACGCCGATGGCTTTGCCATGCGATTCGCCCCAGTTCGTTATTCGAAAAATCTTCCCCAAACTATCACCGGCCATTTCTTGCTTTCCTTCTTTTTGTTATTTTGCTGTGAGCTGATATTTCCTAAGACTAGCTTTATGCTTGCGTCTTAAAAAAAATTTTTAATTTCTGTAAAGAAGCTTGCCCTCTATTACCATGCCGATGGCTTTGCCATGCGACTCACCCCAGTTCGTTATTCGAAAAATCTTCCCTAAACTATCACCGGCCATTTTCTGCTTTCCTTCTTTTTGTTATTTTGCTGTGAGCTGATATTTCCTAAGACTAGCTTTATGCTTGCGTCTTAAAAAAAATTTTTAATTTCTGTAAAGGAGCTTGCCCGCTATAACCATGCCGATGGCTTTGCCATGCGATTCGCCCCAGTTCGTTATTCGAAAAATCTTCCCTAAACTATCACCGGCCATTTTTTGCTTTCCTTCTTTTTGTTATTTTGCTGTGAGCTGATATTTCCTAAGACTAGCTTTATGCTTGC
>JAUXHF010000313.1 GCA_030621685.1 Spirochaetota bacterium | reverse complement strand
TCAAACGAGGCTAGCAAGATTCGTGATAGCCAAGTAATGAAATTGGAGCTGGAAGCAGAATCTTCGCATACCCTTCTTTTATATGAAGAAGACGAGAAGTCTCGGTATCCGGCAGCTCTTTCTGAAGAGGGCGAGATTTTCTTTTTATCGCGCAGTGATTATGAGCGGCTTCGCTCCCTCCCCAGTAAAGTAGTAGAATAAACTTGTCTTTTTAGTAAAATAAAATTATAAATTTTTATAGACTTTCTTTTCTGTAAGAAAGGCGGCCATCAAAATATTAATGTGGGCTAGCTTTATCTAGCTTCGTGTAACTTGATGTAACTTCATGTTACTCTCTCTTCATAGAGCTAGCTATGTTTGTAAAATTTTAAATACTTATGGTAGGTTTGTATGAGCGAGAATACTTGGATGCCCGAAAAGGCAAAACAAAGAATATCTGAAATAGAGGGATCGCTACCATCGTTAGAGGCTGGCAGCGCGGGCAAGCTAAAAGAGAAGCTAGATGCTTTAGTGCAAGAAAACCGGCATATTCATGAAAGCCAATGCATTAACTTAAACCCTGCCACGAATAGCTTAAGTCCTCGCGCTGAATTGGCACTAAGCGAGGGCTTATCTTCTAGGACATCGCTAGGCTATCCTGGTGATAAATATGAAATGGGTTTAGAGGCGATAGAAGAGATAGAGGTCATCACGGCTTATTTGGCGAGGAAAGTATTTAGGGCTAGCTATGCTGAAATACGCGTTGGCTCTGGGGCTTTAGCCAACCTCTATGCTTTTATGGCTACTGCGAAAGCAGGCGATAGCATTGTGGCGATGCCGGCCAGTATAGCTGGGCATGTTACGCATCACTTGGAGGGAGCAGCGGGGCTGTACGGTCTTAATATCGTAGAAGCTGAAATTGACCCGCAGCGTTACACGGTAGATTTAGCGGCGCTCGAAAAAACACTTCGCCTAGAAAAACCAAAACTGGTTACGCTGGGGGGCAGTCTTAATCTTTGCCATCATCCGGTGAAAGAAGTAAGTGAGCTAGCGCATAAGCATGGGGCTTACCTGCTTTTTGATGGGGCGCATCTATCGGGCTTAATTGCGGGGCGGGCTTGGCCTAATCCTTTAGAGCAGGGGGCTGACCTTCTTACGATGAGCTGTTATAAGAGTTTAGCTGGCCCAGCCAGCGGCCTGGTGCTTACCCAAGATGAGACTTTGGCTAAGAGGTTAGATGCCATAGCCTACCCCGGCTTAACGGCGAATTTCGACGCCGGGAAAACAGCTGCCTTAGCCTATACGCTATTAGATTGGATAGCCTGCGGCAAGGCCTATGCCCAGCAGATGCTAAGGAATAGTATTGCCTTGCAAAAACACTTGTTAGCCTATGGCATGCCTCTTTTTTTAACAGGCGCTAAGGGGGATGCTTCTTTAAGCAAAAGCCATGCCTTTGCCATAAAAGCAGGGGAGCATGGCTATGCTGGGGGGCAGGCTATGGCTAAGCAGTTACGAAAGGCAAATATTTTAAGCAGTGGCATAGGTCTTCCCGGCAAGGCTGCTGATAAAGACTTTAACGGCCTTCGGCTTGGCACAAATGAAATTACAAGAATTGGCATGACTGAAGAAGACATGAAGCCCTTAGCAGAATTTATTTTCTTAGCGCTTAAAGAAAATCCTGTGCGTGTTGCTCACGTGGCACATGGTGTAACGGCGCTGCGTAAGAAGCTGAAAAGCATCCATTTTACGCTTAGCTAAGCATGTAAGCAAAAAACTACTGTTCGTTCATTTTGCTTGTCAGCTATGTTTATCCGAAAACAGCT
>JAUXHF010000246.1 GCA_030621685.1 Spirochaetota bacterium | reverse complement strand
CGCTTACACGCCCTGTTTTCAATATTAAACTAGGCCTATATTCACTTATAGAATTACTTCATACCAGTAGCAAGCTTCAAGCCTTGCTTGAAAAAAATAAACTCTCTACCATACTTGTTGCCGATTTTCTTGGGGGAACAAACCCAGTAAACCATGCCGCCTCTGAAACTAAAACGCTTAAACAAAATGCCAAAATTTCTAGAAATTTAAATTATAGAAAATTTTTATATAGCCTATACCCATCAAGAATAAAAGCCTTTTCCTCTCTAAAACAAAGTGGAGAAAATTCCTTTTCTTGCCAGAGCCTTCATGAATATGAGGAAGAAAACCCCATCGCCAAAAAACAAGAGCCTTACGTTTTCTTAAATGCTGCCTTGCCACCTTGTGAATCTTCGCTTGTTGAGCTACTCCAGCTGCTTATAAATTCAAAACAAAAAGAACTGCTATGCTTTCAACACAGCAATCTACACGCTAGCGGATATAAACATGCCCCGCTTCTGGCTGGAAAGATTCAGCCCTCCTTGAAGGCCGGTAGCCTTTGGCAAATAATTACAAAACCATCTTTTACAAGCGCTAAACTTAATAAGGGCGCGCAGCATGCCTATCAGATTCTTCAGCTAGAGGCTAGCATAAATCCGCTGGTAGAAAATTTAGAAGATCTCTTAACTTTTTTTGAAAAACTCTTGCCAGAGCATCTTCAGATACGCAGTAGCTTAAGCTTAGCAGATGCTAGCCATGAATTAATAGAAATACAACCCGGAGTATGGGTAAGCCCTCATGCCAAAATAGCCGCCAATACCCTGCTAAAAACAAATACTCAAAACAAAACTCATGGCCATCCTAACATTATTATTGAAGCAGGCGTAGAAATAAAACCATTTTGCTACATTCAAGGACCTGCCTATTTTGGCAAAAACACGCTCTTAGCGCCGCATAGCTACGTTAGCACGCTTAGCACAGGAGTTCATGTAAAACTGGCTGGCGAAATAAATACTTGCCTTTTTCACGACTTCAGTAATAAAAGCCACTTCGGCTTTCTCGGCGATAGCATCGTAGGATCATGGGTGAACCTTGGCGCTGGCACAACATCCTCTAATCTAAAAGCAAGTTATGGACCCGTGCATACTCCGCTAAAAAACTTAACGCATCCCTACCTCCCAGCCTCCCAAGTAAGCAGAATTTTTATGGGCTCTTTCATTGGTGATTATGTGAAAACTGCCATTCTTAGTAAGCTGGCTCCCGGAAGCCAAATAGGACCATGCGCCTTTGTTAAAGACGATGTTCCAAAAGATGTTCCCCCCTTCTTCTTTGCCGGCCATTCAAAGAAATCAGCAGATAAAAATAGTATAGAAAATGCTGTGCTTCGCCGTGAACAACGTATGCACGCAAGGCGAAACCTCCAGCTTAGCCATGAGAGCGTAGTCTTACTTACTAAACTCTGTCGTTATTTCACTTCAGAAAAAAAATAAGCCTCGCCTAACTTCTGATAGAACCTCCAAAGTTTTTTCAGTAGACAATTAATGCAATTAATTCTGACCTAACGTAACCAGGTAACCAGTAAAGCAGTAAACAAGCATTCTGCTGCAAAGCAGCGCCCAGCATGAATATCTGCATTTGCCGTTTCTTTTGCCGTTTCTTTTGCCTCTACATTTTATACATTACTAGAAAAATAAATACTCGTTCGACAATATGTTCTTTCTGCATGCAATGATGTATCCCCCTTGCTCATAGCAAATTGTCTTTTCTTAGATTCTTTAGTAGATGAAAAGAAGTTTACTCCCGCCAGTACAGCAATCATCACTGGGAGCAATAGAAAATCCCGTTTGTTATGCCGCCACTTTCTAAATTGTTACCCTCCTTTATGTTCGCATCATTTTCCAATGTGGTTTCCAGCTGTAACTCATCTTTTAAAACATTGTTAAATCCGTTTTGCATATTGTCGTTAATGGCATCGTTTAGGAAATCTTCGCTTATGATATGACAGGATATTAGAATAAGACTTGTTATCCATCATGATAACAAGAGCTAGGAGGCTTTTTATATGCAGTTTTTCTTTTTTAAAAATATCTCATTTATCTTACGTATCAATTCGCCATCCATGCCGTCTCTGCTTCAATCTAGTTTTTTCAGCATAAGCTAAGCCTCTTTCTTATTAAGGAATGTTTTATTTCTTACTTTGATAGCAGAAAAAAAATATCAAAAAAATTTCATTATTTTTTTACTAAAAATAAGCCCTTAGCTTTTAAGAACTCTGCGATGTGTCACCTGCCTAGAACAAGGCGGCAATGGCTATGGCTATGGTAATAGTAATGGTAATAGCTTAGCCTTTTTGCTGGCAAGAAAATATTACCCCAAGAATGAGCTGCTAAAATATGGCTGAAGCTTCAACTTGCTCGCCCCATATATTTGCCGATGCCTAGCTTTACAGCGCCCGGGCAATCTTTTTAGGCATGTATTTAAACCAAAAAAAACCCATGCCCCACTTCCAAAAAGGAACAGGACATGGGCTTTTTTATAATAAATTTCTTACAGCGTTGTTATTATCTTATTTCCATTGTAAAGGTACAAGTACCTGTATATACACTAGAAACTGCTGCTGTAGCTGTAACAATAAATGTTCCCCTAGCACCAAAAATAGTATAACGACCACTAAAAAATGAAATACCTCTACCTCCTAACCCTGTAAATAAAACTTCTATGGGGGCAAGCTCGTCGCCTGTTACAGTGCTACCGCTCCCATCTCCAATAACAAAGCTGATGGGAGTATTCGCTGCTCCTGTAACAGTATTAGTAGGGCAAGTTATATCTCCCATTACCGTTACGTCATAACTACAATTAGCTCTGTTGCCAGAGGGATCAGTAAGAACATATGTAACTGCTGTTGTGCC
>JAUXHF010000299.1 GCA_030621685.1 Spirochaetota bacterium | reverse complement strand
TATAAATACAGAACGCATTTCTAAAGACATGAATAGTATACATCAAGAGCGCCTGCCTGTCAACAAAATTTGCATTATTTCCCTAACCATGCCATCTTTTCTGCTTTAAATCTAACAAACATATAGTTTTCATAATTTTTCAGTATTTTTTTCTATTTTCCCTAGAATTTCATGTTAAATTATCGTAGTAATTTCTAAATTTACATCAAAATTATAATTTTAAAATAGTTACGGCAAGCATGGGAAAATCAAGGGTTAGCAATATTAACCCAAGCATTCTTATTGAATGTCGAAAGCAGCTAAATATTCCCATAGATCTAGTCGCAAAAAAAAACCCTAAAATCCCTAAAATTGCTGCTATAGAAGACAAAAAAGCCTTTCCAACCTATAAACAACTTAGTTCACTGGCAAAATTATATGAAGTGCCCGCATGGGTCTTCATTAAAGAAGAACTCCCTGCACGATTTAAGTTTAACTCTTTTCCTGAATTTAGAAAATTTTCTTCTCTTGATTCTTTTTCAAATTTTAAAGTAAGAAAAATTCTTATTACTTTAGAGCGGCGCCGAGAGCTTTTTTTAGAAATAAGCGAAGATATAAACTCAGCTATAGAAGCTTTTTCTCCTCCTAAAATTCCTAGCAACCACAACCCCGCCGATACGGCCCAAGAAATACGAGCATGGCTTGGCGCTAGCACAGAACAAGTGTATGACTTCAGTACATGGCGTGGCTTACTTGAAGAAAAAGGCATCTTTATCTTTCTTACAAGCAAATTTAAGGGCTGGTCAAATATCGGCAAGGAAGTACGCGGCTTTGCTATTTACAAGGAAACTCTCCCTATAATACTCATCAATGACTCCGATAGTTATAAAGCCCAAAGTTTTACCTTATTTCATGAGCTAGGACATCTCTTAAAGAAAGGAAATAGCCTTGACAGCGAAATTTTTGGCTGGGATAAACAAGGCAAAGAAGAACTGTGGTGTAATGAATTTGCTGGCAGTTTTTTAATGCCTGAAAGTAGTGTATTAAGTTTAGGTTTACAGATATCTTCTCTAGGGGATATAACATACATTAAAAAACAAGCTAAAAAATTGAAAGTAAGCCCTTTAGCATTTGCATATAGGTTACTTCGTTTAAAGAAAATATCTTCAGAAATTTTTGCCCGTATTAAAAGCGACTTAGATACTGAATACCAAGAAAGCCGAAACAATATGGGTTTCATGGCACGAAAAAAACGTTTTAAAGAAGTTATACAGCAATATGGAGAACGTTATGCCAGAGCTATGGTTCAGTCTTACCACGAAGATGAGATTACTTTATTCAAACTAAGCAAGTTTTTAGATTTGCCAAGACCAGAGGATACCCTTGAGCTTATCAAGTCTCTATGAAATATTGTTTAGATACCAGTATGCTTTTTGATCTTTGGCTTGAGCATTACAGACCAAATATTTTTCCAAGCCTTTATACACAGTTGATAAAATTATCAGCGCATTTCATTATAATAAAGCCGATTTTTAATGAAATACAAGAAGATGCTAAAACAAAAAAAGAGCAACCTTCTGAAGGTCAGAAATTACGAGAGTGGATTCAAAGCGAGGCAAAAATAGAAATTACTGAACCTGGCCACGAAGTTGATGAAAAAACATTTGAGCTAAAAGCAAAATATGAATATGAAGAAAATAGTAAGGGTGCTGGCGAAGTTGACCTTACTCTTATAGCCTATGCCAAAATTCACAAATGTGCTGTGGTGACTTCAGAGAGCCGCCAAGAAAAAATTCCACTAGAGAAAAAAAATTACAAAATTCCTCTCATCTGCCAACAAGAAGGAGTGGCTTGCTTTACTCCCATCGAATTCTTAGAAAAAATTGAAATTAGCGTTTAACAAATGAATTTCGGCTAATCGAAAAAATTCATCACCCCTTTATCGCCCCAAAAAAAGCATACGTTTTACTGTGGCTTTTTATTTTTTCCACTAAAGGGGCGGATAATCTCCCCAGTATAAGGACGCCGTTCATCAAAAGTCCAAGAGGCTAAAATCTTCTTCTTCGGTTTAATATCAATACC
>JAUXHF010000216.1 GCA_030621685.1 Spirochaetota bacterium | reverse complement strand
TAGGACTCAAACTGGGGCTTAGTAAAGAAAACCTCCAAACGCTAAGCGTGCCTGCCATAGGTATTGCAGCAACCTTTTTTGCCTACGGCACGCAAGCACGGCTGGCTAATTTCTCGCTCTTAGAGACGTTTATAGCCAGCGGCGTTATCTATGCAATACCCGCGCAGCTTTTAGTGGTAGAGCCATCCATTTTGACGGCACCTTTTACGGTTGTTTTCGCGGCTGTGTTGCTGGTAAACCTGCGGCTTACGCCCATGACCATGGCGGCGCTGCCGCTTTTCCGCACGAAATCTCGTCTATGGAATATTGTGGGCATTCACTTTGTTGCCCTCACCACCTGGCTCGTTTTGTTTCAGAAATCGAAGGAAGTTTCCGGTGTTTTGCTTTCGCAATTTTATTTTTTTCTAGGCTTCAGCCTGTGGAGCTTTGCCGTTGGCTTTTCTTTGCTTGGCTACTATGGCAGCGCCATTTTCACCGAGAACATAGCGCTGGCCTTTGTTTTTTTAAATCCGCTTTATTTTTTCGTTTTGCTGTTTGAGCAGTGTTCTTTGAATAGAAACAGCAGGGCGATTATTTGGGGAACGTTGCTTCTCCCTTTTTTTTATGCCATCGATAAATCGTTTGGCATGCTTTTAGCGGGCGTTGTTGGCGGCAGCATCGCCTTTTTTTTAGACGAGCGCGAGCGGAAAAAATTGAAAAAGAAAAACCCAAAACAGAGCCGTCTTTCATTCCCTTAAATGCTTTCTCCCTCTACTTTTCTGGTACTTTTGGCGGCTATTTCGGCCACCTTTGCTTGTCGTTTTTCTGGCATGTTATTTACCGGAAAACTGCGGGCAGACCACCCCATCATACGCTGGAGCACTAGCGTTGCCTACGCTGTGGTCATGGCCTTCACTGTGAGGATCCTAGTGTTTCCCGAAAGCGCCTTGCAGGGCAGCAGTATTCTCTTCCGCGGCCTCGCTTTATTTTTTGCGATTGCTTGTTTTTTTCTATCCCGCAAAAATGTTATTCTCGCCTGCTTGGGCGGCACGGTTCTTTTCGCTTTGCTCAACGCCTATTTATAGATTTTACGAGCGGCGCGCACCTTCTTATTTTTGCGGGCAAGCACGCACGGCGCGCGCGGCGCGCCTCCCTTTACTTTTTTACTGGCGGGAGGCTACGCGGGGCCTGCCTCTGTATTCTCTTTACTTTGTATATACTTGTTAAAAAAAACGGCGAGAGTATTTCCTGAATGATTTAATCACCTCGTAAATTAGCAACGCATTACCAACCAGTGAGACTGCATGTATCCATGTAAAACATTCAAGGCTTACTTTAAACGGGAATATGATACCCCATACAGAGACATCCTTAATAATTCCATAAACTAAAGCGTAATATAGTAGTAACAGTAAACTAATACTAATACTAATTATTATTTTGACGTACTCCGCAATTTCAGTATAGCATAAAACTACGTAATTAAATACCAATATGTTAAATATAATAGCTATCTCAATTATGTTAATATTTTCAAATTTCGGTTGTGAGTAAAACTTGCCACTGCAATATACCGCTATAAGAAAAGCATTGAAAAACATAAGAGAGGTAGTAGCTCTTCCGATACTTGTTCCGTAGTAGCTTACTGTTTTTTCAAACCATAAAATAAGCTTATCAGAGCCATTCTTATCAGAGCGGTTCAGCTCTTTTTCATATTTTTCCATTTCTTTTGTATGAAAGTGTAAGGCAGAAATGTTGTCCTTTTTTTCAGCGGCGCTGTTTTTTAATACATTAAACGTTTCGCGGTTCTCCGCATGCCCTGTCTCTAAATTTAATATTCCGTTATTATATTTTTCTTCAGCCTCATTTATATATTCTAGGTTTTCATAGTAACTTAATGTGGCAATATCAGAGCCCTTTAAATCAAGTTTGAAATTTTTTTCCTTATTTTCTTTGTTATTTTCTTTGTTATATACAATACCGTATAAATCAAATAAGTTTTTAAACACAGCCCTTTCAAAAATTAATTTCTTTTCAAAAATTGCTTCCGCAAATACAGCCCTATCATAAAAATTTACAACACCAAAGTGTGCATCATTTTTGAATTCTGCTCTTGCAAACATAGCCACTTCTTTAAAAGTAGTGTATTTAAAATCAATATTTTTTTCCTCTTCCTCTTCACCCAAAAATATTGCTTCATAAAAATTAGCTTCTTTATAAAAAATTGCCTTACTAAACCAAGACTCTCTTTTGAAGGTTGCCTCTCTAAAATCTGCTCCATCATTAAACTTAGCATTATTAAAATTAGCTTTTTTATCAAAAGTTGCCTCACTAAACTCAGCCTTTTCTTTGAAAGTTATCTCTGGCCCTTTTTCATAAATTGACCCTCCCAAAATCACATTATCAAGAAACTTAGCCTTATTAAAATTGGCTATTTTATGAAAAGTTGCCCCGTTTAATAAAGCCTCTCCTTCAAAAGTTGCCTCTTCAAAATTTGCCTCATCGCTAAAACTAGCACTAGAAAAATTGGCTTGCTTAAAATTTGCCCCGGCAAACAAAGCCTTTTCTTTGAAATTTGTCTTTTCAAAATCCGCATTGTTTAGATAAGAAATCCCAGAAAAATTGGCTTGTTTATGAAAAGTTGCCTTATCAAACATAGCCTTTCCTTTGAAATTTGCCTCAGTAAAATTTGCCTCATCGCTAAAGCTAGCACTAAAAAAATTAGCTTCTTTATTGAAAGTTGCCCTGTTAAACAAAGCCTTTTCTTTGAAATTTGCCCCGTTAAACAAAGCCCCTTCTTTGAATTTTGCCTCATTAAACAAAGCCCCTTTATCGAAAGTTGCCTCGTTAAACAAAGCATTTTCTTTGAAATTTGCCTTTTCAAAATTTGCCTTATCCCTAAAACTAGCACTAGAAAAATTGGCTTCTTTATCGAAAGTTGCCCCGTTAAACAAAGCAATTTTTTTGAAAATTACATTTGAAAAGAAAGCCCCTTTTTCAAAAGTTACCCCCGAAAAACCCACATCATCAAGAAAAGCGGCATTCGAAAAATCTATTTCATCGGCAAAAGTAGTATCTGTATCTGCAATATGTTTTACAGCCTTAGTAAAATATACTTCAAAATTTCTTTCCTCATTTATTAGGTCAGAATAATGCAACTTCAAGTCTTCTTGATTAACTTCAGTCAAGAAAATAACTACAAGATCTCTTTCATCGAAAATTTCATCTAGATCTTTTTTCACTTCAGCTAAGTCATGTAAATCAATCTCAGCATCTTGCTTTTTTTTATCCCCTATAAGTAAGAATGCATTCTCTTCATCATCCGTAAAAACAGGGAAATCATAATCCTCCTCACTCCTGCGCAGTGACACTTTTTTAACTTTTTCTTTATCACCCTCCCTCTCAAATTTACAGGTTAAAATACCACCGCCAATAACTACTCCATCTTTATTTTTCGTTTCATCAAAAGTAATAGTTTTTAATTTCAATCGTTCTTCGTAAGTTAAAAACATAAAAAGCTCCTCGTTACTCGCTATTAGCTTAGGGGCTACTCAAGCCCGTTTATTATTTCGTTAAGCAGCCCCAAGAGCCTTTTCTGCGAAATGTATGCATCTCTGCGCCTGTCATTTACGTAAATAAAAAAACGCTGCCTCTGGTTACCC